>CADBNY010000094.1 GCA_902796215.1 uncultured Erysipelotrichaceae bacterium
AGATAAATTTTAGACAAAAAAATTTACTAATTTTGTTTTTATACTTAAAAACAAATAAAAAATATGGAAAAAACCTAAACTCAAATAGTTCTGTATAGTGACTTTAAAGAATTAATATGATATAATACTTTTGAATTTGGAACGTATGGAACAGACATTAGATAATGGGCCATAGATAAGCTATCTGCCTTATCTGTTTTTGTTCTGGTAAGCTTCGAGCTTTTAAAAATTGATGTACGACAAGAGAATTAATTTTCATAAATAATACTCTTGATTGTTTAAAAACGATTCCAAATTCGAAGAATAATGTCCAGTTGCCTCAAAGGCAATTCGGGATTGTGCCTTATCATAGGGTTTCAATTGATTCAAAAAAGATTGAAATTCTTTTTTGTTATTTTCAAAAGAAGAATTTTCTACAATTACTTCACCTGCAATTGAGATAATGCAGAAATCGTGTTTGAATTTTGATATATCAATACCAACGTAATATATCATTATAAAAAACACCGCCTAATTAGTTTTTTTGCACTGATAGTTTGTCACAGAGTTTCTAATCATGGAATCACGTAAGCTAATAAAGCATCGATTAGTAAAAAAACTAACTAATTACCAATTAAATTAAAAATCCGTGGTTTGAGTCAACTAAACCAGTCCATAAAGGCCGTAATAATATAGAAACAAATCCACAGTGCAATTTCATTATAAAATATATAATGAAAAATATAAATGAAAGGATTAATCAAAAGAATATTTCTCTTAAGATTGATTATACGTGATAATATGCAAAATATCATAAATATATATTCAGAAGAAAAACTAGATCAAATACTAAAAAATAGGAGTATGCTTAGTAGTTTATATCTTAACTCCATAAATGCAAAACAAACAGTTTCTATGGATGCAGAACCAAGAAATATAACAAAAGCAATAGAAAAATATATGAAAAAATTAATAATGTCTAGCAACATGCAAAATGATGAACGCTTAGAAAACTATAAAAGTGTTTTGTTGTCTTCCATCAAACAGAATCCCCCATACATTTATGAAAGTGAATTTTTAGATTTGCCAAAGGAACGATTGCTTGGAATAATGTCAGAAGAGACATATAATCAATTTTCTTCCTATAGAAGAAATGTGAAAAAACACTGCACGAATATATATAATAGAATAATACAGAAAAAAGAAGTAACTCTAGAAGATAGACATACATTATTAGATTTTTTATATAGTAACATTGGCACAAAAGATCAAGAAATATATAGAATGCAAGAAACTATGATAAAAAATATAATGAACGAAGAAAGAGAATATGATTATTCTGATGCTAATTTTCTAGTTTCATTCATTGCCAAAGAGGAAGCAAAAGAATATGGATATGAGATTTTAAGTAACGTAGTAATTTTACCAGAAGAAGATAAAACAGTTAGAGGATTAGCAAATGGTTACAAAATAAGAATTAATGTGGAATATGCTTTAACATCATTAAATAGTAAAGATAAAAAGGATTTAGCTAATTTAGTACATACAATTTGTCATGAAGTGGCTCACACAAAACAATATAATGATATTATAGCTGGAATTTGTAATAAAAATACATTAGATGTATTAACAGACAAAATATTTAGACAAGAATTATCTCAAGAAGAATTTCAGTATTATAAAAGTAATTACTACTTCGAATCAGGAGAAAAAGATGCTGAAAAAATTGGATTTTTACATGCCAATAAATATATTGATAAATATTTAGAAGATCCTATAAAAAAAGAAAAAATATCAAACTATTTATATAATAGAAAAGACCGTGAAATATATGTAGATATGATAAGTATGAGGAAAGATAATATAGGAAAAAAATGGGGAGCAGATAAATTTAAAATAGAGAAGATGGAATCAATTTTAAAAAGAAATAATACCTATCTAAAAAAATATCCAATATATAGAAATATTTATAATGATAATGGCGAACTAAAAACATTTGAAGAAAGATTACTACTATACTCAGATTTTAAAAAACAAAATAACGAAGATAGTAATAATCTTTTCCTATCATCATTTAATTATTCAGTAGACAATAATGATTTAATGAAAATTGATTTTTCTAATATGAGTAAAAAAGACTTATTTAAAATTATGCATTCACTATTTGAATTATATAACACATATAGTAGAATGGCTCACAATGCATTAGAATCAATAAGGCAAAACGACAATTTTCTAAATGGGGAAAATGATATTAGAAATTCAAACCAATACAGAGATAAAAAAATAAGTATAATGGCTTCTAGATATGGCAAATTAGAAAGAATACTGGATGTTTTTCATGATAAATTGGGTGAGGAATATAAAACAATAGAAGAATACAGACATGATGAATTTCTATATAATAGAGATAAAAACTATGCAAGACAAAAATTCGAAGAAATAAAAAAAGAAAGAGAAGTAGAAAAAATAAAAAGAGAAAAGACAAAAGAAGAACTAGATAAAATGTTAGAAGAAGCAAGTGGTTATAGCACTGGTGTTTCAGAAGAATCATTAAAAAATAAAAGCAATCCAAAATAAAGAAGTTCA
>CADBNY010000095.1 GCA_902796215.1 uncultured Erysipelotrichaceae bacterium
GCAGTAGGTTCAAATAAAGTAACAAAATCACCTTGTCCACCAATAAAAGCTCCACTCATCGCAGCAAAAGCAATTGAAGTATCAATAGAAACATCACCTCTAGGATCAATTCCATTCTTCTTTAAAGCATACTCTAAAGTCATTTCAGGCATCCCACCAGCTCTTCCACCAATAATGTTTTTTCCTTTTAATGAATCTAAAGTAAAATTACTAATTCTTTTTCTAGAGACTAAAAATGTTCCATCCTTTTGAGTTAATTGTGAGAAAGTTTTTAAATAATCCTTTTCTCCACCATTATAAACATAAATAGTTGCTTCGCTTCCAGAAAAACCAATATCAGCATCTCCTGCTAGTAAAGAAGCCGTAACTTTATCTGCACCACTAGTAAGAATTAAATCAAGATCAATTCCTTCATCTTTAAAAAATCCTTTTTCAATAGAAACATACATTGGTGCATAAAAAATAGTATGAGCAACTTCAGCTAAAGTAACTTTCTCTAATTTTTTAGTGGACTCTTCATTTCCTTTTGAATTAAAATTAAACATAGTAGCAGATCCAACTAAAAAAATAGCACACAAACATAACAAATAAATAAATAACTTTTTTTTCATAAAAATATCTCCTTACAGTAATTATTATATGAAAAGTACAAAAAATGTGTTATTATATTCAGTGGTGTAAAATGATAAGTTTGCTAAAAAGAGAGTAAAAAATTCAAAAAAAGGCAAAAAAAAGGTAAAAGAGACTATAAAAAGTTCTGATTTTGTATATTTTACTTGAAAAAAAAGGCAAAAAGTGTTATAATAAGTGCACATTAATGAGGAGGAATAGAAAGTGAAAAAATTAAGCAAGATGACAAAAATTATTTTTACATTTTTGATAGCTGTAGTTATGACAATTACATCAGTAATAAACACAAATGCAGCTGCAGAAACAATTCAACTTGGACCAGCAACTAAGACACCAACCTACATAGCAGGAGTTTCTTTTTCATACAAAGTAACAACTGATGGTAGATATTTGTACTGTTTAAATATTCATAAATCAACAGCACAAAATATAAGAGCTACATTAGTAAAAAACAGCTCAGTAATCAATGGAGGAGTAGTTTATATCTTACAAAATGGATATCCAAATAAATCTATTACTGGAGATAAAGACAAAGACTACTATATTACTCAAACTGCTTTATGGTGGTATTTAGATAACACAACAGGAAGTACAAACTTAGGAGAACAATTTAAAGAAGAAGCATCTGATCCACATGGACTTAGACAACATATCATTAACTTAGTAAATGAAGCAGTAAAACATAAGAATGACAAATCAGAAGCTAAAGAAATTAAATTAGCAATTGACGCTATTGGTGGAAAATCTATGACATTAAAAGATAACTACTACACATCAAATGAAATTAAAGCAACAGATATTAAAAACCTTGGTAGTTACAATGTAACATTAGAAAATGCCCCATCAGGAACAATTATTGAAAAAAATGGACAAACAACAAATTATTCAGGAGCATTTAGTGTAAATGCAAATGAAACATTTAAAGTGAAAGTACCAGCATCTGCAGTAAATACATCATCATCAATTAAAGTAGTAGCAAAAGCAAAAGGTATTGTTCGTTACACAGCATCAGAATATAAACCAGATGATGATGATATGCAACATATAGCTTTATTTGAAAAAGAAGAAAAAGAAGTATCAAGTAATATTACATTAGATATTTCAACATCAAAAGTATCAATCATAAAAGTTGATACAAATACAAAACAACCATTAGCAGGAGCAAAATTTGTATTAAAAAATGCAAATGGTAAAGAACTTGCAAGTTGGACATCTACAACAAGTGCTCACATTATTAGAAACTTAGCTAATGGAGAATATACTGTTGAAGAAGTAGAAGCTCCAACAGGATATATATTAAATAAAAATATAACTAAATTTACAGTTAGTGATACAAATAGAGATTTAAAAATAACAGTAGAAAATGCACCTAAGAAAGTAGTTGTAAATATTGTTAAAATAGATCAAGAAACAAAACAACCATTATCAGGAGCTGTATTAGTAGTTAAAAAAGCAGATGGAACAGAAGTAGCTAGATTTACAACAACAACAAATCCATATGTATTAACTGATTTACCAAATGGAACATATACAGTAGAAGAAGTAAGTGCTCCAGCAGGATATGTATTAAATACAGAAAAAATTAGTTTCACAATTGATGATAATCATCTATCTCATCAAATATCATTTGTAAACGCTAAAGAAACACCAGTACCAGATACTGCATCAACAGCTTCTATCATAATGATTATGTTAGGTCTTGGAATATTAGGTTTTGGAATTAAGTATATAACAAAAAATGCAAAAAGAATTTAATTGGGAGAAAGAAAAATCTTATACAACAACAGCTTTCATAGGAGCATTGTTATTATTAATAGGAGGATTCTTTCTTTTCTATAATTATATAGAATCAAAAAAGATAGTAGCCTATGATTATATGGCAAATGTCTTTTATAACGGAACAGAGATTACTGAAATAAGTGAAGAAGAAGACACAAAAAAACCACTAGAAGAAGATCAACTATCAACAGAAGTAACAAACGACTATATAGGTTACTTAGTTATACCAAAAATTAATTTAACAAAAGGTTTTCTAGATAAAAGATCTACTGAAAACGATGTTGAAAAAAACATTTTAGTAGTAAGTGGATCCAACTATCCAGATACTGAGAAAGGAAACTTAATTCTAGCAGGACATTCCGGAACAGGATGGAAAGCATTCTTTAATGACCTATACAAATTAGAAATAGGAGATACAGCTTACATCAATTATAAAGGAAAAAAGTATATTTACAATATAGTCAATATTTATACCCAACCAAAGGTTGGAAAATTAGCTATCTATCGAAATTATGAAAAAACAACACTAACATTAATAACTTGTACAAATAACGATTCTACAACACAAACAATATATATAGCAGAACTAGTAAATATAGAAGAATAAATTTAGGGGGTTGAAAGTATGAGTAAATTATCATTTTTAGATAAACTAAAAATATTTTTTGAAGTATCAAAGAACTCTTTTTGGTTTCCAATAATCATGATTTTACTTTTGGGGGTTGCAGTAGTATTACTTTCTAATAAAAAGAAAAGTATGAAACAAGAAAAAACAATTTCAATAATTTTTTCAATCCTCATCGTTTTATTAGTATTCGTAGTATATCATGTATCTATTGCTAATATTTTTGATTACATGATGGATAATTTGTTTATAACAATTTACTTTCCAACAATTACTATCTATTTTGCCGCAATGATAATAACAAATATAATTGTTTGGATAAGTTTAATAAATCAAAAAACATCAAAATTAATTAAAAGAGTAAATATGATTATTTATATACTAATGAATTACTTATTAGCGTTAATATTAAATATTATAAATACAGAAAAATTAGATGTATTTACACAAAGTTCAATATATAGTAATAAAAAAGTAACTGCATTAATAGAATTATCAAGTATTGTATTTATGGTATGGATTATCTTTCTAATA
>CADBNY010000096.1 GCA_902796215.1 uncultured Erysipelotrichaceae bacterium
GCATTAATAACCATTCCTAAAACATATATGTATGATAATAAATAAACCCATAATATTAATACTAATATATTGGAAATACTTCCATAAAAAACATCGTATTTTGAGAATGTTTCAATATAAAAAGCAAATATTTCTGTTGCTAAAACCCAACCAATTGTTGTAAATATTGCTCCATTATTAGCTGTTGCCGATGGGATTTCTTCATCTGGAGCTATTACATACATTAATTTTATATTTATAAATAGAAATAATAAAATAATTGGATATTTCATTATTACTAGTATTTTTTGTATTACCATTAGTAGTTTTTGGTTTGCTATTACAGCTGATAAAATATCAAAAATAGTACCTCCAAATAAGGGAACAATTAATAAAAACAAAAATAGTCCTACTAATATAAATGTCATCATAACTGCTTTTGCTCTTCTTTCTAATATACTTTTAGATGATACTTTGTAGATTTCATTTGATGAATTTATCATAGAATATGTTCCATTTGATGCTAAAAGAAAAGCTGATGAATAAAAAACAATAATATTAAAATTGATTCCTTCTCCTGATATTACACTATTTAAAACAGTTGCTACTTTGGCTGGTGCATATGTCATAATTGCTTGCCGAATTGTCTCTGTTGAAATAGATAATGCTGCAGCAATTGTAGTAATTAAGGCTACTAGAGGAATAATTGTCATGACAAGAAAAAAAGCAAGATGCCCTGGTAATATTCTCATTTCTGGTTTTTGTAAAATTTTGAATATTTTTAATATAAAGTCTCTTGCTTTTTCCATCTTATCACCTTTATTTATATTCTTCTTTATTTGTTATCATTTCTAGAGTTGCTTCATTGATTGCATCGTCTAGTGTTTTTATTTCATCTGTAATCATACTATATCCTACTGCTGCTCCAAATTCATGTGGAAGATTTTTCATTTCTTTTGATAATTTTTTACTATAAGTGCTAATTTGTCTATCACTATAACCAACTAGATATATTAAGAATTCATTTCCATCTGTTCGAATAATTTCGCTATTCTCTAATTGAGTATTTACTAATATTCCAGCAGCTTTGATAATTAGTTGATCTCCTTCTTCGTGTCCATAATTATCATTTACATATTTTACATTATTTAAGTCTACCATGACAATTGATTGTGGGAACACTTCACAATCTTCCCATTCTTTCATTTTGGCATTTAAATAATTTCTATTTTTTAGTGATGTTAACATATCGGTATATTTATGTCTATCTTGAATTTTAACTTTTTTGACTTGTTTTTTCTTTTTCAATACTAAATAAATTATTCCAAAAATGATAATTGGAGTAAATATTACAGCAAGTACATTTCCATATACTTGTTCTAAAGTAGAATCTTCTAGTAATTTGGCATTTAGATTTTCTACGCCAGAATTTCTATAATTGTAATATGAATTTGTATTAATCATATAATTTACTAGATCATAGAAAGCTTCATTATTGTTTTTTACCATAAATTTATAATCATTCATCATTGTATCTTCATAAATCATTTTTAATTTCTTAAATTTACTATTTTGATAATATGTATAAATTTCTCTATCTACTACTATTAAATTATTTTTAGCTTTTTTTAATAATTTCTCTAAATTATCGAATTCTTTAATATTTGCTCGGGAGTTATTAGTGAAATAGTTATATAAAGAATCTCCTTTTACCATTGCTATATCTTGGTTTTTTAAACTCTCGAAGGAATTTACAATGTGATTATCTTCTTGTCTTCCTAAAACTACATAGTCTTCTATAAATGGTGATTTTGTTGCTAGATACTTATCATTATTATAATTATAATAATCAAAATATATATCTACTTTTCCTTCATCAATAGCTTGTTGCAAGTCTTTTCTAGTTTTATATTTTTTATATTTAAAATTAATATCTCCTAGACGAGATATCCTATTTACGTATTCTCCTGCTATTCCCAAAACTTTATTTCCTATTTTTATTTCATATGGTGGATTTTCTACATAACCGTAGACATAATTTTTTGAAATTAGTGTTGCTTTTTCTTTTGCACTTAATTTATTTTTTTCTAAATAATAATCTAAATAAGCTTTATTATATTCTTTTATATATTTTGTTTGTCTCCACTTATTATAATACTTTGTTACAATATTATTTAATTCTTTATTATCATCACTTAGTGTTAAAACAATTTGTTTTTTTATCTCTGTGAAATAGTAATTTATAGAATATTTATTTTTTTCAATTGTATAATCTAGATACATAATATTTGGAACTACTCCCATATTAATTTCACCAGCATCTATTGCAGCATATAATTCTGCTATATTTTGATAAGATTTGTATGAAAGATTGGTTCCACTTTTTAGATAGAAGCTAACTTCATCAGCATCTTCTGTTAAAACTCCAATAATAAGATTTTTCATTTCACTAATATGATTAATTCTTTGATATGTTTTTCCTACTGCTACATAATTATCAGTGAATAGAAATAAATCTTTTTCTGACAATTTTGCTTCATTTTTTAAAATATTTATACGAAAACTATTTGTTGTGGGAATAGATGTTTTTAAATAAGGAATTTTATTAAACTCTATTCCTATTTTTTCCTCAAAATCTTTCAAGAAGTCAAAAATTACACCTTCTCCATTTAGCGCATATATTGGGTAATCATTTACTACTTCAAAGTCATATGCATGTTCATTATTTTCTTGTACCCATCTTTTTTCTGATACTGTTAGAGTTGTTGTTTTATCTTCTTTGTTATAGTATCTATAAACAAAGAAAAATGTTATGGCGGCTATAAAAATAGGAACCCCGATTAATAACTTCTTTTTCATATAATTCTCCTATCTGTCTTTTGTCCAATTAATTCCTTCTGATGTATGATGTTTATATCCAATAATAGGAAATTGTTCGCTATTATCTTTATTGCTTACTAGGATTTGAATATCGTAGTATTTCTTTTCTTCTTCTGAAAATACTTCTAATACTCTATTAGAGTAGTCTTTAGCAGTATCTCTTGAAACATCGCCATTTACCTTTACATCAATGTAGATAATTCTTCCTTGAGTTCTTACTTTTACACTGGAAGAAATGTCTTTGAAATTTTCTGTAACTTTTGATTTTTTTTCTTTGTTGATTGGAACTTTATCTCTTCCTTCTATTCTTGTTCCATATATAGCTTTATTTTCAGCTGGGAACATAGCTTCTTTTAAAATTAATAGTCCTACTACAACAAGAATCAAAGCTAATCCTGCTACTACAAGAGTTGTGTGTTTTTTAACAAACTTTGTAATCTTCTTAAAATTCATATTCTCACATCCTAATTATTATTATACACTATCTATATTTCATTTTCAACTTGCTTATTCTAATTCTTCTTTTAAAGTATCCATTGCCATTTTAGGATTTATTTTTCCTTTTGTTTCTTTCATTACTTGTCCCATTAAGAATTTAATAGCTCTATCATGTCCTTCTTTATAATCTTTGACACTTTCTTCATTTTCTTCTATTATTTTTTTTATTACTTTTCTTATTTCCGTATCATCTGTAATATTTTCAATATTATTATCTTCCATTATTTCTTTTATAGATTTAGTTTCTTCTAAAATGTGATTTATTATTTCTTTTAAATTTTTGCTAGTAAGGGTGTTATTATCTACTAAGTTTACTAATTCGATAAATCTTTCTTTTGTAAGAGTTGTTTCTTTTATGTCTTTTTCTTCTTTATTTAGATAAGCTGAAATATCTCCTAATAATAAGTTACTAGCTATTTGATGATTTATTTTTTCTTCTAATAATTCATTAAAATAATCACTTAATGATCTATTTTGAATTAGTTTATTTGTATTGATATCTGATACACCTATATTTAAATATTTTTCTCTTCTTTCATCTGGTAACATGGGAATTGTTTTTACTGCTTCTTCAATCATTTCATCTGTTAAAACTACAAATGGAATATCTGGTTCTGGGAAGTATCTATAATCATTTCCGGTTTCTTTTATACGCATTAAAACAGTATCTCCTATTTTGTCATCAAATCTTCTTGTTTGGGGTTTAAATGTTTCTTTTTTATCATATAACTTTGTTTGTCTTTCTATTTCTTTTTCTACTCCTAATTTAGCATTTGAAATAGAACCAATATTTTTTATTTCTGCTTTTACTCCTAATGGATCTGTTTCTTCTTTTCTTAGTGAAACATTAACATCAGCTCTCATGGAACCTTCTTCTATTTTACAGTCACTTATATTTCCATAGGATAATAATTCTTTTAGTTTTTCAAGATACAATTTAACATCTTCTCCATCACTAAGACATGGTTTGGTAACAATTTCAATTAAAGGTACTCCTGCTCTATTGAAGTCTAGTAAAGTTTTTGTTCCTCTATGGGCACTTTTACAAGTATCTTCTTCAATATGCATTTCTTCTATATATATTTTTTTCTTTTCTCCACTTGATTTTGTTATTTCTACATAACCATCATATCCTATTGGAGTTTCATTTTGAGTTATTTGATAATTTTTTGAAATATCTGGATAAAAATAATTTTTACGATCAAAGTGCATTACTTTTCTTATTCTACAATTTAAAATGGTAGCGGCTTTTATTCCTAAATTGATAACTTCTTCATTTAATGTTGGTAAAGTACCTGGGTAACCTAAGTCAATTACATTTGTCAAGGAATTTGCCATTTTTCCATAACCATTTGTAGAGTTTGAAAAGATTTTTGTCTTTGTTTTTAATTCTACGTGTACTTCAACACCAATTGTAGGTATATAATTACTCATTATTTTCACCTCCATTTGGATCTAAATTTAAATTTAATTTTTTTTCTAAATAGCTTGCTAATTGATAGATTTTTGCTTCTTCAAAAGAATTTCCTATTATTTGCATTCCAATCGGCATATTATTTTTGTCAAAACCAATTGGTAGATTAAGTCCTGGTAGTCCTGCCATGTTTACTGGTATTACTAAGACATCATCCATAAATGTTTTTCTAGGATCATCCATTGGATCATCTAAATTGTATGCAGTTGTAGTGGTTGTTGGTCCAATAATTAAATCATAATTATTAAAAACTTCTTTTAAAGCTTTTCTCATATCTTCTCGGATTGATAGGGCTTTATTGTAATAAATTTTAGCATTTTCTCCACTTAGTAAATAACTTCCTACCATGATTCTTCTTTTTACTTCTTCACCAAATCCTAAGGCTCTAGTTTTTAAATATACATCTTCTATATTTTCTGGATTTTCATAAGAGTATCCATAACGAATACCATCAAATCTTGCTAAGTTAGAAGATGCTTCACTCATGGCAATAATTTGATACAATGTAACGGCATTTTCTAAGTATTTTACGTCTACATAATCAACAATTGCTCCATTTTCTTCTAGTACTTTTATGGTGTCTTTTACTTTAGAAATAATTTCATCATTAACAATATCACTCATAAAGTAATTTGGCACAGCTATTTTTAATCCTGTAATGTCTTTTCCAATTAGTCTTGTGAAGTCTTCTTCTTTTTTTACTGAAGTTAAATCTTTTTCATCTTTTCCTACTATGGCATTTAATAATAAAGCATTATTATAAACATTGGTTGTCATTGGCCCTATTTGATCTAGACTTGATGCAAAAGCAACTAATCCAAATCTAGAGATTCTTCCATAAGTTGGTTTCATTCCTACAATACCAGTGTATGATGCTGGCTGTCTGATTGATCCTCCTGTATCACTTCCTAGGGCAAACAAGACATCTCTAGCAGCAATTGTAGTTGCTGATCCTCCACTTGAACCTCCTGATATCTTGTTTTTATTCCAGGGATTATGTGGGGCACCGAAGTAAGAAGTTCTAGAGCTTGATCCCATAGCAAACTCATCCATATTTGTTTTTCCTATAATAATCATATTCTTTTCTATAAGTTTTTCTACTACCGTTGCATTATAAATAGGAATAAAATTATCTAAAATGTGAGATGCACAGGTTGTTCTTAATCCTTTTGTAATAATATTATCTTTTACAGCAATTGGAATTCCAAATAATATATTATCTACTTCTTTATCTTCTAATTCTTTTGCTCTTTTTATTGCGTCTTCTTTATTTAATGTTATATAAGCATTTAATTCTTTATTATTTTCAATATTTTGAAAAGCTTCTTCTACTAGATCTATTGGCTTAATTTTTTTCTTTTTTAACAATTCGTTTATTTCTTTTACACTTTTATTTAAATACATATTAAGCACCTTCCCCTTCACTTATTACTACTGGTACTTCAATATAGTTCCCACTATGTCTTGGTGCATTATTTACTACTTCTTTTGGATCTAACATTTCTCCCGCTTCGTCTTTTCTTAATTCAGTATTATTTTCCCAACAAGCAATTAGGATATCATCGTCATATCCTTTTACCTCATTAATCTTTTCGACATCATTTAACAATTCTTTTAATTCTATTTGGTATTTACTTATTTCTTCTTCTGTTAAAGAAATTCTAGCTAAATCGGCTACATGTAATACTTCTTCTTTTGATAATTTTTCTTTCATGAGCAAACTCCTCCTCATAATCTTTTTTATTATATCATGCTTAGTTAGACTAGTAAATGAAAGAAAAAGAAGATTTTTTCAATCCTCTTTTATATTATTGTTTTGAAGAACAATTTTTTAAATAAACATTTGCTTTTTTCTTGTCATCTTTTATTTTTGTTTTTATATTTTTTATATTTCCTGTCATTTTTATATCTTTTTCTGCTTCAAGATTATTAATGACTTTTTGATTATTTTCTTTCTTCATTGTACAGATAATATATAATTCTGACTCTTCATTTTTATCTGTATACTTTGCTGTTATTTTATGACTTTCTGGATCTATTTCAAATAGTTTTGAAGCAATTTTTACTGATTTATTTTTGTACTTACTATAAGTTTTCTTTTCATCTTTTAGTATCTCTTTTAATAAATCGCTATCTTTTATTTGAATTTTCTTTTGAGGTAATTGAGGTAGTTTTATTAAATTCCACCAAAATTCAATTTTTCTTTGCTTTTTTCCTATTTTTTTACTATATTTGGTTACTTTGTATCCAAGTCCATAGTATTCATTATTTTCATTATTTGTTTTTTTATTTGGAATTGCGAAGAAAGGTCCTTTATCAAATTTTGTTACTGAAACAATATCTACAGCAATTAATAGCAAAAGAATTAAAAATAAGAATAATAGTATTTTTTTTAAATTAAATTTTTTTATTTTTTTCTCTTTCTTTACTTTTTCTTTTTTATTTTTTCCTTTTTTCGAAGTTTTATTTTCTAATTTTTGTTTTTTTTCTTTTACTGAAATATTACTATAAGCTCTTCTTATTTCTTCTTCTTTCATAGCTAGTGTAATAACTTCTTCTCTTATCTTTTCTTCTTTCGTTCTGTTATACTTCAACATAAAATCCCCCTACCTTGTTTTTTTATTTTGGTAGTTTTTCTTGAAACTCTTTTTCGGTCCAAATTGGAATATTTAAATCTTGTGCTTTTTTATACTTACTTCCTGGATTTGCTCCTACAATAACGACAGAAGTTTTCTTTGAAACAGAATCTGTAGTCTTTCCTCCTAGAGATTCTATCTTTTCTTTTGCTTCTTCTCTTGTGAATATTTCTAAAGAACCTGTTAAGACAAATGTCTTTTGTGAGAACAATTCATTTTCTTCTACTTTTTTTCCTAAGTAAGTCATATTAAGATCTAAATTTTTTAATTCCTTTAATATCTCTTTATTATACTCATTTTCGAAATAATGTCGAATACTTTTTGCAATTATTTCACCAATATCTGGTACTTTTATTAAATCTTCTAGGGATGTAGCCATTAAAATGTCAAGATTTTCAAATTTTGTTGCTAATATTTTGGCAGTTTTTGCTCCTACATGAGGAATTCCTAATGCAAAAATCAAGCGTTCAAGGGAGTTCTTTTTACTATTTTCAATAGCTTCTAAAAGATTGGTTACCGATTTATCTCCATAGCCTTCTAGTGATATTAAATCTTTTTCATGATTTTTTAAATAATAAATATCAGGAATTGTTTTTATAAATCCAAAATTATAAAAATCTTCAATAATTCTATCTCCTAATCCCTCAATATTCATAGCGTCTCTTGAGGCAAAATGAATTAATCCTTCAATGTGTCGTGCTGGGCATTTATCATTTGGACAGTAGTAGTCTACTTGCCCTTCTTTTTTTACTAATTTAGTTTTACACATTGGGCATTCAGTAATCATGATAAAGTCTTTCTCTTTTCCTGTTCTTCTTTCTTCTTTTCTTTCTACTACTTCAGGAATTACATCTCCTGCTTTTCTAATAGATACAATATCTCCTATTTTTAGATCTTTTTCTTTAACATAATCTTCATTGTGAAGTGTTGCTCTTGAAATTGTACTTCCAGCTACAATCACTGGATCTAGAACGGCATTTGGTGTTATTTGTCCTGTTCTTCCTACTGTAAAAATAATATCTTTTAATTTTGTTAGTACTTCTTCTGCTGGAAATTTATAGGCTGTTGCCCATTTTGGATATTTGGCAGTATATCCTAATTTTTGTTGTTGTCTTATATCATTTACCTTTATTACTACTCCATCAATATCATATGGTAATTCTTTTCTTAGTTCTCCTTTTTCTTCAATAAACTCTATTACTTCTTTCATTGATTGTACTAAGCGATTATTAGGGTTAATTTTAAATCCTAACTCTCTCATAAATTCTATTGCCTCACTATGAGTATTTAGTCCATAATCTAATGGATTGGGTAAATGATAAATAAAATTATCTAGTTTTCTTGATGCTGCAACTTTAGAGTCTAATTGGCGAATAGAACCAGCTGCGGCATTACGACAGTTTTGAAGAAGGGGTTCATTTTTTTCTTTTCGTTTTTTATTTAATTCTTCTAGTGTTTTTTTATTCATGAAGATTTCTCCGCGTACTTCGATATCTACTTCTTTTTTTAGTTTTAAGGGAATTACTTTTATTGTCTTTACATTATGTGTAATATCTTCTCCTGTTGTTCCATCTCCACGAGTAGCTGCTCTTATAAACTTTCCTTTTTCATATAAAAGTGAAACGGATAGTCCATCTATTTTTAATTCACACATATATTCTGGATTTATGCCTTCTTTTTTGATTCTTTCATCAAAATTAATTAATTCTTTTTCTGAAAAAACATCACTTAAAGACATCATTGGAATTTTATGAGTTACTTTGGTAAATCCTTCGATTATTTTTCCACCTGCATGTCTAGTTGGAGAATCTTCTCTTATCCATTCAGGATGAAGTTCTTCTATTTCAAATAACTCTCTTAA
>CADBNY010000097.1 GCA_902796215.1 uncultured Erysipelotrichaceae bacterium
GTCTTCCCCAACAACAAACAAAAGCCCTTCTAATACTGCCTTATTCATTAGCACACACCTCACATATAATATCATCAAATGCCTCATCTTGAGTAATAATCATCTGCTTATTTTTAGTCATTTCCAAAATAGCCAAAAAGGTTGCTACAACATATTCTTTAGTTTGAACTGGAAACAATTCAAAAAAAGAGATCTTGTGTTTCTTTTTTAATACATTTTTAATATCATGTATTCTTGAAGAAACACTAATTTCCTTAACTGTAACTTTTGTATTTAAAGGCCTTGTTTCTGCTTTCCTTTGATAATATTTTTGAAAAGCTTGAATCAAATCATCCAATGTAGCATTGCAATGAATTTCATTGCTTTCTTCAACATAATTTTGAATATTCTCAGGCAACTTTGTATAAATATCTTTCCTTAAACTTTCCTTTTCCTGTAAAACTTTTGTAATATCTTTATAAGCTTGATATTCTAATAACCGATTAATTAATTGCTCTTTAGGATTTTCAACATTTTCTTCTTCGAAAGAATCATCCTTATTATTAGGAATTAACATATGAGATTTTATTTCTAAAAGTTCTGCAGCTAACACTAAGTACTCTGAAGAAACTTCTAAATTCATTTTTTCCTGCTCATTTAAAAAGTCAACATATTGCTGAGTAATAGACTCAATTTCAATATCCATAATATCCATTTTAGACTTCTTTATAAGATGAAGAAGTAAATCTAGTGGACCTTCAAAATCATGAATTCGAAATTCCATTTCCATATAATCACCTCAAAACTATAAAAAAATTATACCATAAAAAAAAAGAAAAAGTATTCCTTATCCATATATTCCACGATTTAACCTATGTTTTTTCATAAATCGTTTTCTTCTTTCCTTTTCCTTTTCTTCTCGATCAAGATTAATTTGACGCTCCACAGCACTGCGGCCACGAGGCCTTTTTTTATTAAGTTCTATTGCATTCGCATATACCCTATCTCTGTCATGAATAAAAAAATCTTGTTCTTGTTCAGGGGCTATTTTTTCAAGTAACTCTTCATATTTAGAAATTTCACAATCTTTATTTTCTTTATTTTCTGCAAGATAATCCTTCATTTCAAGAATAAATCTTAAAAGATTTTTCAAATTACTCATAACAGCATAAGAAAAATATTTATTATCACTATTTTCATCGACTACATCACTAGTTAAAATAACACCATTAGAATATTTTTTGCGAAAGCCAACTATAAAATCATATGAAATTTCTCCTAAAACTTTGGTAGAAACAGAATTTTGCTCCTCATTATGAACCACAAAAATTAAGTCTGCATCTTTCCATTTATAATAATAATTATTATCTGTATCTCTTAGACAACCATCAATACCACAAACTTCCATAATTTTGTAAAATTCTTTTTTTTTCATAGCAGCACCTCATTAACCATATTTTAACAAAAAATTAAAATTTTGTAAATAAAAAAATATATATTATAATAATAGTGGTGATTTTATGAAACAATTTAGTGAAAAAGATGAAGGTTTTATTTGTGAAAACTGTCAAAAAGAAGTTTTACCTCTAAACTATTCATCTAGAGATCATTGTCCATATTGCTTATATTCAAAACATGTCGATATTAATCCAGGCGATAGACAAAATCCTTGTAAAGGAGTCTTAAAACCAATTCAATTAGAGAAATATCGAGATACTTATAAAATTATTTATGAATGTCAAACATGTAAAGAACTTCACAAAAATATCATAGCTAAAGATGATGATATAGATGAAATCATTAAAATATCACAAATTAATTAAAAACTTTCCACAAATTTTATGGAAAGTTTTTTTAAATATCCACTCTTTTAGCATGTACAACTTTACGTCCTTTATTATCATCTGTACAAGTAGATAAAGTAATAATTTTATCATTAGCACTTACATCTAGTCCAAAATCAAACTTACTTCTAGATTTTAATGTATTTAAAAATTCTTGATAATCACTATCACGATAAAAATTCGTTTGCAAATAATAAATTTCTGGATCAATATAGTAACAAGAAAATATTTGATAAACATATCTTACATTTTCTGTTCTTATAACAATATAATGATTAGAATTTTTAAACCACTTTTCCTCAAATACATTTGACAAACTTCCAAAAGCAGTTTTATTTAATAAATTATGTCCATAAAAAATAGTATTACTATCAACTAAATTAATTGAATTTCGATAATCCATAAAAGTCCAGCCACTAGCTTTAAGATTTTTTTTAATATCATGATTCAAATAATAATCATTATCCCCACTTTGAACAACGGGATAATTAACATTAGTACCATCAACCATAATCCAAGCCACAGCATCAGGATTCACCTCTTTTAAATCCGAAAAATCAACTTGATTAATATCCATTTGCCCATATTTTCGAAATAAATTAATTTCATTACTTTTATATGTATCTTTATCACTTGCAATAGACTGCTTTGGCTTATCTACAATATCTTCTTGGATAACCTCTTTATCAACATACTTTATATCACTTTTACTAACATATAAATAAGAATATAAGAATACTCCAACATAAAAAATAAAAACAAGCATCAAAAAAGCAGCAGGATTATTTTGTTTATTTTTAAAATAAGACTTTATTTTAGTAAAAATAGATAAATGTAAAATTTTTTCAAGCAAAAGAAAAAAAACATAAAAATAAAAAAAGAAACCTTTCGAAAAGACAAGACAAATATAATAAAAGCCTAATTGAATAGAATCAATTATAAATTTTAAAATTTTCCCTACAAACTTTATCATAAAATTTCCTCATCAATTATTTTACCTTTATCTAAAATCAATCTTTTTTTCTTATTCTTATGTTCAGAAATAAGCACGAAGGTACCAGTAATAAATGATAAAACCAACACAACAACAAATATCACATATACAGTATACATCAAGCTCACCTCTATTCTCTTACCTACATTATATATGATTTTTTTCTAATTCAGAAAAAAAAACATATATTTTTTTATTTTACATGTAAATTAATCAATTGGTTTAAAAAATAATGCAGCTAAAAAAGCACATATCATAGCAGCACTAATACCAGTAGCAGTTAAATCAAACATTCCCATAAAAATACCCATAATTCCAAAACTTTCTGCTTTTGCTAACGCTCCATGAATAAGAGAATGTCCAAAACTAGTAATAGGTAACAGTGCTCCTCCACCAACAACTTTGATAATTTTATCATAAATACTAAAAGAATCTAAAAAAGCCCCAAAAGTAACTAATAAAGACGTAATATGTCCAGGTGTTAATTTTGTATTGTCTAAAATAATTTGAGAAATCATACAAATAAATCCGCAAAACAAAAAAGAATTAAATAATAACATTAAACCACCTCCAAACTAATAGCATGACAAATAGAATTAATATTTTCTTTTTGATATAAAAGAAGAGGAGAAAATAAAGCTCCTGTTGCCAACAAAAGCACTCTCTTCATTTTCTTACTTTTTAATTGATTATAGATATAAGAATAAAAAACTAAAGCACTACAAACTGGACCACTACCACCTGCTCTTATCTCTTTTTGCCTATCTAAATCATATAACATAACTCCACAATCATTATAAACATCACCTAAATCAATATTATAAGAAGACAACATATAGTCTTTTAATATCTCTTTTCCATACAATCCTAAATCACCTGTCACAATTAAATCATAATCTTTAGGGGTCCTGCCCGTATCCTTAAAATGCCTAGCTAATGTGTCAATTGCTGCTGGGGCCATAACTCTTCCCATATCATTTGGATCATTTTGCTCATAATCTATTATTTTACCCAAAGTTGCACAATCAACTCTAATCTCGGTCTCCTCATTAGTTAAAAAAGCTGCCGCTGCTCCTGTAGCTGTAAAAGTTGCACTATTAGGTCTTGGCGCCCCATATTCTGTTGGATAACGAAATTGCTTTTCACTAGTCATATTATGAGAAGAAACTAAACAAATAGAATTTGAAATAATTCCACTTCCAATAAAATTAGAAGCAATAATAAGTCCTAATACACTGCTACTACAAGCACCATATATCCCAATAAAACTTTTTCCAACACCATAGCACCCATAAGTAGAAGCCGCAATTTGATTTAATAAATCTCCACCAATAACTAAATCAATATCTTTTTTAGAAACCCCAACTTTCTTCATAATCATAACTAAAGCATCTCGAACCAATTTAATTTCAGCTTTCTCAAAAGATTTTTCCCCAAAATAAAAATCAGAATACGTTTTATCGAAATATTTATAGAGAGGCCCACACTTTTCATAAGGTCCAGCAATTGTTGCTGTATCATCTAAATAAACATTATTATAAAAAAATGTCATCCAATACCTCCCATAAAATAGCGAATCATTCCAAAAAACCAAGCTGAAAGAACCCCATACAAAATAACATTACCAGCTAACTTAAACATATTAGAACCAATCCCATAAATAAAACCTTCCCTTTTATAATCCATACTACTGCTAGTCATAGAATGAGCAAATCCAGTAATTGGAATTAATAATCCACATTTCAATTTAGTAACCCATTTATCAAAAAAACCAAAAGCTGTAAATAAACTGGCAAGAAAAATAAAAAAGACAATCATAAAAGTAGCAGAATCTACTCGACTCATTCCAAACATCATACATAAAATTTGAATAATTCCTTCTGCAAACAATCCCATTAATCCTCCACTAAAAAAGGAAATACTAGCATTTTGCAATCTTTTTTCTGGAGCTTTATGATTATTAGCAATTCTTTCATATTTTGTATTTCTCATATTATCACCCAAAAATAGAATAACCAAATAGAATAAATTTATACAAAAAAACTTAGGTCATAAATTCTCCCTAAGCTTTTGTAAAATTTTTGCTTCCTTTCTAGAAACTTGGACTTGACTAATTCCTAATAGATTAGATGTCTCACTTTGTGTTAAATCTTTATAATATCGAGCAACAATTAACTTCCTTTCACTATCTGAAAGCTTTTCAAGTTCTGAATGTAAATCCATGATATCAGGATTCATATTCTTATCATCATAAGATTTATATTTTTCATAACTCTCATCAAAAGAATCAACTTCATTAGTTGCTAAAATAGCTTGATCAATTAATTCTTCATCTACTTCTAAAAATAAAGATATTTCTAAATTAGTTGGTTCTCTTCCAAGTTTTTGCATCATTACTTCTTTTGCTTTTAAAATCTGACTCTTCAATTGAATAAATCCTTTTCCTACTTTCACCCCACTATTTTGACGAATATACTTATTAATTTCACCTATAATATAATAATAAGCAAAACTAGAAAACTTTGTTCCATAATCTTTTTTATAATGTTTCAAAGCATCCATTAAACCAATTATGGAAACTTGATACAAATCCTCTAAATCATATCGATTAGAATATTTATTGATAATACTATATATTAGGCCATCATATTCTAAAAGTTTTTCCATTATCCTCCTTTCTAAAAAAGAATAACGAAAAACAAAAAAACTTTCTACTAATTCGACAAAACAACAAAAAAAAAGTGTTCGACAAAAAACACTTTTATAAATCAGTGGACCCAAATCCACCTTTTCTTATACCACTAGCACAATCATTATCACAAAGTAAGTATTTTGTAAAAACAACTTGTCCTATAACATCACCTTTTTTTATTTTAATGTCATGATCACCACAGTTAAAATAGGAAAAATAAAAATGCCCATCATTGTCAGAATTACCATAATAATCACTATCAATTAATCCTATACCATTTGCCATCAAAAAACCTTTTTTAGGACCACTACTTCTATTTAATAATAAATAGCATTCATCATCCTGACAATAAGCTTTTAATCCAGTAGGAATTAAAGTAGGCTTTATTCCTGGAACAAATTTAGGAATAATAATATCTTCAGCTGCTTCTACATCATAACCAGCAGAATGCGCCGTTTTGCGAACAGGAATATGAATATTTTTATCTTCCCATCCTTTTGCCACTTCAAAACCTCTAACTTTAACTTTCATAAATTCCTCTAAATAGTCCCAACTAAACTCGCTTCATTCTCTAAATAATGAATAGCAAAATTAGCAGCCTCTGCTCCATCTGATACAGCAGTTGTTAATTGTCTAAGATTTTTGTTTCGACAATCTCCAGCAACAAAAATTCCTTGTTCTGTAGTAGTACAATCATCACTTAAAATATACTTTCTCTCACTCAAAGGTAAC
>CADBNY010000098.1 GCA_902796215.1 uncultured Erysipelotrichaceae bacterium
ACTCACTACGTTCGGTCTTGACTAAACAATTTTAAAATCTAAATTCCCATGATGTATATTAGTGGGAACTTTTAACTTTAATCAACACAAATGAAAAAAGACTTGAAAAATTAGAAAATATTTGATATATTAATAACGCATTTAATTACTATGGCAAAAAATTGTCATGGCGGAAGGAGAGATATTATGAAAAAAGATATACATCCAGAAATCAAAGATTGTAAAGTAACTTGTGCTTGTGGTAATACATTTACCTGCAAATCAACAAAAGAAGAAATTAATGTTGAAATTTGTTCAGAGTGTCATCCATTTTATACAGGAAAACAAAGTAGAGCAACTCGAGCAGGACGTGTTGATAAGTTTAACAAAAAATATGGATTTGATAAAAAAGAAAATGCTTAATGCATTTTTTTTGTAAAGAAAAAAATAAAAATCTTGCTTTCAAAATCTAGAATGAATATAATAAAAATGAACAAATAATATAAAAGGAGAAAAAAATGAAAGTAGCAATTGCAAGTGATCATCGAGGAATAGATTGCAAAAAGGAAGTAATAAAATACTTAGAGGAAAACAATCATGAAGTGATAGACTGCAGCCCAATAAATACAGATACAGATGACTATCCAGATTTTGCTTTTAAAGTATGTGAAAAAGTAACAACAAAAGAAGCTGATATAGGAATATTAGTTTGTAGAACTGGAATTGGTATGTCTATTGCAGCCAATAAAGTAAAAGGAATACGTTGTGCAAAAGTAGATTCAGTAGAAGATGCAATTTTATGTAGAAATGATAATGCAGCAAATGTTATGACTTTTAATTTTACAAAAAGCATAAAAGAAATTGATGAAATTATAGAAGCTTTTATCAATGCTGATGTTTTAACAAATGAAAGACATGCTCGAAGAGTAAAAAAAATAATGGACTATGAAAAGGAAAAAAACTAATGGGTAAATTCTTTTTATACGTAGCTGTAACAATTACTGTAATATGGTCCATGGATTCTGTAAATATAAATCAAATATTTAAAAAAAATAGAATCTATCAAGCAAGAATCTTTTATTTTTTACTAGGTATTTCACTTATTTATTTAGTGACCAATTTTATATGGGATTTATTTACCACTGTCAAAATAGTATAAAAAGTGGTATAAATCTTTTTTTTTGGGTAAAACTGTTATTGAGGTGAAAATATGATAAAAAAAAGATTGAAGTATCAGTATGCATTCATATTAGTAGGTGCATTATTCATACTACCCCTACTACTAGTAGCTACTGCAGTAAAAACAAATTTAAAGGAAGAACAAGTTACAGAGCCTGACTATGTATTTGATGAAGTAGTAGAAAGTTCACTACCAGTTGTAAATACAACAACAAAAATTATTAATCCATATCTGGATAATTCTGTAAAAATTGGAAAAACATTCTATGATTATCAAGGAGAAGAAGATTCTCAAATTAACTCGATTATTAAACATGAAAATACATATTTACAAAATAGTGGAATTGATTATGTTAATGAAGATAGTTTTGAGGTAATATCGATATTAAATGGGACTGTAACAGAAGTAGAAGAAGATGAATTAACAGGAAAAACAGTAGAAATAAACCATGAAAATGGATATACATCAGTTTATAAGAGTCTTAGCGAAATAGCAGTAAAAAAAGGAGACAAAGTTAATCAAGGACAAGTATTAGGAAAAAGTGGTACTAATGAAATAGATAAAGATTTAGGAAATCATCTTCATTTTGAAATGTATGAAAATGGAGGAGTTGTGAATCCGGAAAACTATTTAAATAAAGAAGTACCACTAAAAAAGGAAAATTAATTCCTTCTTTTTTTTCAAAAAGATATATATTTTATTATATTTGAATAAAATTATGGTAAAATAAAAAAGGAAGGAATGAAAAATATGTTAGCAAAAGATATTGGAATTGATTTAGGTACAGCAAACGTATTAATTTATATAAAAGGACGAGGAATAGTTTTAAATGAGCCAAGTGTAGTAGCTGTTGATACAGAAAATAAAAAAGTAATTGCCGTTGGAAAAGAAGCAAATAAAATGTTAGGAAGAACACCAGGCAAAGTAAAAGCAGTTAAACCAATGAAAGATGGAGTTATTGCTGATTTTGAATTAACAGAAATAATGTTAAATGAATTTATTAGAAAAGCAAAAGCAAAAAAAGTTATTACTCGCCCAAAAATATTAATTTGCTGTCCTACAAATATTACACCTGTAGAAAGAAATGCTATCAGAGAAGCAGCTGAACGAACAGGAGCCCGAAAAGTTTATATAGAAGAAGAGCCAAAAGTCGCTGCGATAGGTGCAGGCATGGATATATACAAGCCAACAGCTAATATGGTTTTAGATATTGGAGGAGGAACAACAGATATTGCTATTTTATCAATGGGTGGAATTGTTTCATCAATGTCAATAAAAATAGCAGGAAATGAGCTTGATGAGGAAATAATTAGATATATAAGAGATACGTATAAATTACTAATTGGAGAAAAAACAGCCGAAGATATCAAAATTAATTTTGCCAATGTTTATAATCCAAAAGAATCAGAACGATTAGAAATAAAAGGTAGAGACTTAATAACAGGCCTTCCAAAAGCCATTGAAATATCTCAAATAGAAACCAAAGAAGCAATGCAAGAAGGAATCAATAAAATTATTAAAGCCTGCACAACAGTTTTAGAACAAACACCTCCAGAATTATCCGCAGATATTGTGGAAAAAGGATTAATTTTAACAGGAGGAGGCTCTTTATTAACAGGACTTGTGGAAAGATTAGAAGAAGAATTAACAATTCCCGTTCTAATTGCTGAAACCCCACTTACTTGTGTAGCTGAAGGATGTGGAATTCTCTTAGAAAACAAAAAAAAATTAGAGGAGAGTCAAAAAGAATAAAAAATCAATTATATTGGTTTTTTTTTTATTATTTTGATATAATTTTCTTAGAAAGAAGTGAAATATATGAAGTATCAGTTATTATATGCATCACGAATTGTTGTAATAACTTTCCTATTTTCAGCTATAATCATGTTTTTAATGAGAAAAGTAGCTATTCACATTGGAGCTATGGATCTTCCTACCAAAGCTGAAGGAAACAGGCATATTCATAAAAAACCAATGCCTAAACTTGGTGGAGTTGGAATCTTTCTAGCTTTTCTATTTGGATACATTCTTTTTGGAGAACAAAGTATTCGAATGAATTCCATTTTAATAGGTAGTTTTATTGTTATTTTAATGGGAATTGTTGATGACTTAAATCCAGTAAGAGCAAAATATCGGTTTCTCGTTCATATAGTAGCAGCAATGGTAATAGTCTTCTATGGAGGAATATTACTAGACAACATAACAGCCTTTGGATTTTCACTGAATTTTGGTATTTTATCATATCCAATTACAATACTATTTATTGTAGCTTGTACAGATGTCATTGATTTAATTGATGGTCTAGATGGACTAAGTGGAGGAATTTGTAGCATTTTCTATTTAACAATTGGAATAATATGTTTCTTCCAAGGAAGAATGGGAAGCTTAGTAATGGTTTTAACACTAATTATGTTAGGCTCTACTCTAGGATTCTTAGTACATAATTTTCATCCAGCAAAAATATTTGCCGGAGATTGTGTAACATTTATGGGATTTATTATTGCAGTAATAACTCTATTAGAATTTAAAGGACCTGCACTAATATCATTCTTTGTTCCAGTTACAATTTTAGGAATACCAATTTTAGATACACTATTCGCAATAATAAGACGATTACTAAAAGGACAACCACCCTTTCAAGCAGATAAAGAACATTTACATCATCAACTATTAGGAATGAATTTTTCACAAACAACCACTGTATTAATTATTTATCTAATAGACATTATTTTTGCAGCAGCATCCATATTCTATACATTAGTAGATCCTATTATAGGAGAAATTATTTATATCTTAATATTTATTATTGTTCTTTGGTTTGTCCTACACACAACGATTATCTCTGAAAAAACACCAAAGAAAACTAAAGAAATTTTAAGTAGATTTAGGAGAAAAAAATAAGCATATCAAAAATGCTTTTTTTTTGACATCAAGAAAAAATATGATAGAATGAAAAAAGGTGCGTGATAATATGATAGATTTTATAATAATAGAGGATAACTTAGTTTATATAAATAAATACAAATTATTAGTTGATAAAATAATGATGAATTATGATATAGAATATGATTTTTTTATATTTGATAAATGTTCAAAAGAAGTATTTAAACTATTAAAGAAAGAAACATTTAAAATATATCTAATAAATTATAAAAAGAAAGAAGAAACCAATAATATGATAAGATACATAAGAGAAAAACAAGATGATTGGCAATCTTTAATATTATTGCTATATATATCAAAAATACCAGAAATAATAAAAGAAAATTTATTTATCATAAATAGTATTGATAAATCGAAATATTTTGAAAATAATTTATTAAGAAGCCTTCAAATATGTTTAAAAAATTATGATCAAAGACCCAATGCTTTAAAATATTGCTATAAAAAAGTATTTTATCAAATAGATTATAAAGATATAATTTATATTGAAAAAGAGCAAGAAAATAAAAGATGTATTATAAAGACCATAGATAAAGAATACTACATTCCAGGATCATTAAATAAAATTCAAAAATTATTAGATGATAGATTCTTGAAATGCAATAAAAGTCATATTATTAATATGGAACAAATGAGTTATTATAACAAAAAAACAAACTTAATAAAATTTCGTAATGGATTAGAAATAACGACTTTATCAAGAACTAAGAAAAAAGAATTAATTAATTATTTAAGATGTATCAATTAATGAAGGTATTTGTCGAAAAAACAGAAAATAATTCCAAAAAAGATAAAAAAAGTACGGTTCAAGGAAAAAATAAAAAAAATAAATAAAACTTTGATACAATAAAACTACCAATAAAAAGAAAAAATGGTAGAATGAGAGGTGTTGAGGTAAAAAGTGATGACCGGACGCGTGAAATGGTTTAATAATGATAAAGGGTATGGATTTATTGGTTTTAAAGAAGATGAAGATATTTTTGTTCATTATTCTGCTATCGAAATAGATGGCTACAAAACATTAACAGAAAATCAATTAGTTGAATTTAAATTAATTGAAACCAGTAAAGGATATCAAGCAATTAATGTAAGACTTTTAAAAGAAACTGTTACTATATAAAGTAGTAGTTTTTTTCTTTTCTATATGCTATAATGAAATTACAAGGAGGCGATAGTATGGAAATTGTAATTCATGGTTCTAAAGTAAAAATTACAGATGCTATGCGTGATTATATTGAAGAAAAGCTAGAAAAATTAGAAAAATATCTAGAAAATAGCGAAAACGTTCGCGCCAATGTCATAGTAAAAGTAAAAAATCATGAGCAAACAGTAGAAATAACCATACCATTAAAATCATTTATTTTAAGATCGGAGGAAACACAAGATAGCTTTTATGCAGCAATTGACAAAACAATTGATAAGCTGGAAAGACAAATTAGAAAGAACAAGACAAAATTAATGTCAAAACAAGTAAAAGAAAATTATGATTTTAATTTTCCAAGCATAGAAGATGAAAAAACAGAAGAGAAAAAAATTGTAAAAAGAAAGAACATCGAAGTAAAACCAATGAATGAAGAAGAAGCAATCCTTCAAATGGAACTTTTAGGACATGAATTCTATATGTACAAAGATGCAGATACAGATTCATTTGCAGTTGTATATAAAAGAAAAGATGGAAATTATGGTCTTATAGAAACAGAATAGTTTATAATAAAAAAGATGAGAAACTCTTTAAATTCTCATCTTTTTTTGGTAAAATAATACTTTGAAGGAGACATGAATATGAATATACTAAAAAAAATATTTGATCATGAATATAAAGAATTAAGAAAATTCAATAATATAGCCAATCAAGTAATGAGTTTAGAAGAAGAATATTCAAAACTTACAGATACAGAACTTCAAAATAAAACTCAAGAATTTAAAGATAGATTAAGAGATGGAGAAACGTTAGAAGATATTTTAGTAGAAGCATTTGCAACTGCCAGAGAAGCATCATACAGAGTAATAGGTGAAAAGCATTACTTTGTTCAAATCCTTGGAGGGTTAGCCATCCATTATGGAAATATAGCTGAGATGAAAACAGGAGAAGGAAAAACATTAACTTCAGTACTTCCAGCATATTTAAATGCTCTAACAGGTGATGGAGTACATATTATTACTGTAAATGAATATTTAGCAAGTCGTGATGCTGAATGGATGGGTGGAATTCATAGATTCTTAGGATTAACAGTTGGTGTTAACACAAGAGATATGAATTCAAAAGAAAAACAAGAAGCCTATAATTGTGATATTTTGTATTCCACAAATAATGAAATAGGATTTGACTATTTAAGAGATAACATGGTGGTTCATAAAGAAGAAAGAGTTCAAAGAAAATTAAACTTTGTTATTATTGATGAGGTTGACTCAGTTTTGATAGATGAGGCAAGAACACCATTAATTATTTCAGGTGGAGAAATGGCTAATTCAAATCTTTATGTACAAGCAGACACTTATGCTAAAAATTTAACTCCAGAAAAAGATTTTATATATGATGAAAAAACAAAAAGTGTTAACTTAACAGAAAAAGGAGCCGATAAAGCAGAAGAAATGTTCCATATTAACAATTTATATGATGTTGAAAATGCAACACTACTTCATTTTATTAATCAATCATTACGTGCAAATTATGCTATGAAAAATGATGTTGATTATGTAGTACAAGATGGAGAAGTAGTAATTGTTGATCAATTTACTGGGCGTTTAATGAAAGGAAGAGCTTATTCTGATGGCCTTCATCAAGCAATAGAAGCAAAAGAAGGAGTAAATATCAATCAAGAAACAAA
>CADBNY010000099.1 GCA_902796215.1 uncultured Erysipelotrichaceae bacterium
AATGCTATATATTACTGTCAAACATCTTTATATCGTGATATAAAAGCTTGGTATAAAAAGAAAGAAGAAGAATATCGTGATGTTTTGGGCTTTACTGGTGGTATTTCGTTAGATAATAGTAATCGTGAACAATTAAGAAGAGAGTTAGAAAGATGCTACGAAGAGATTGCAGAAACAAAAAAGAAAGTAGATGAGCTTTCTAACAGACTTAAAGAAGCAGAAAATGAATTGGAAGAGGAAAAGGACACAATAAGTGCTCAGAAGAGAAAAATAACTGATAAAGTTTGGGAAATTGCTGGTGAAAAGCCAAAAAGCATTGATGCTGGTATGCTTGATAAAGGAGAAGAACAAGATTTTTTAGAAGCTGCTGGAAGGGATTATATAGAAAAACTTGTAAATAGAGTTTTTGAAGAAGCACAAAGGCAAGTTAATAATGGAGAAAATCTAACATTAGAAGAATTGTTAAATAATAGTTTTGATTTGGATGGAAATCTTCAGCATAAAAGATAATATTATGAAAATAGTTAATACTTTTGTATTGGCTATTTTTTGTTTGATGATAGAAAATATGATATACTTGTTATAGATAGTGCATTTTTGATAAGGATGGATTTTTATGAAAAAATATTTATATGATTATATTAAAGAAATAGATAATTTATTGGACAGTAGAAAAATAAAAGAAGAAGATATTCAAAATCATCTTATTAAAATAGGGTTCTTTCAACATGAAAGATTAATTCATTTATATGTAACATTGTTTTGTATTTTTTTGTTTTTTGTCTTTTCAGGATTAGGATTCATTTTTTCTATTTTCTTTTTAATTGCTTTTATGTTGTTATTGTTTTCTATATGTTATTTAGTTCATTATTTTCATTTAGAAAATGGAGTACAGTATTTATACAAACAATATGATAAGATGATTGATTTGAGAAAATAAATTATTTTTTTGAAAAAGATGGTATTTAATTTGACAACTATACTAGAATTGGTTGCCTTTTTTTTTGTTATACGTGGTATAATGGTATAGATAATAATTGGTTTAGGAGGATGATAAAAAGTATGAAACCTGAAAAAGATTATTACTTAAAATTAGATATTATTCGTATTATATCGTGTCTTATTGTTATTTTGTATCATTTAAATATTGTTGCAGGTGGATTTTTAATTGTATGTACATTTTTTGTTTTAAGTGGTTACTTAGAGGGAATATTTGCTTTTAAAAGTAGTGATTTTTCAATTAAAAAGTACTATAAAAAGAGATTTGTAAGACTTTATTTACCTTTATTGTTTGTTATTTCTTTAACTATTATTATGGTAAAAATAACTGGTGTTTCTTGGCTTAATTTAAAGAAAGAAGCTTTATCTGGTTTAGCTGGTTATAATAATTTTTGGCAGTTACAGGCCAAACAGAATTATTTTACAAAAAGTATTCATTCTCCACTTACTCATTTATGGTATATTTCTATTTTAATGCAATATGATTTGATTTTTCCTTTCTTTGTAAAGTTATTTAAGAAAATAGATAATATTATTCATAGAAATATAACATCTATATTTTTATTTGTATTTGGTACTATTACTGCAATACTGTTTTATTTTGTCGGAAAAAATAATGATATTATGAGAATATACTATAGTACTTTTTTAAGAAGTTTTTCTTTTATATTTGGGATTTTTTTAGCTAGTTATCATTATCAGTTTAAATATCGACAGTTAAATTCTTTTAGGAAGTTTTCTGATGAGATTTTTTTAATTTATCTTGCAATTATTATTTCTATTTGTATTTTTTTCTATAATAATCCAAATTATTATGCTTTAAATATGATTCTGGTTACTTTTTTTAGTTGTCGATTAATTGAATATGCTACTTTAAAAATAAATAAAAAAAATGTTGTGACTAATCTTTTGAATGCGTTTGCTAATATTTCTTATGAGATGTATTTAGTCCATTTTCCTATTATCTTTTTTATACAAAAACTTAAGCTTGCTTTCTTATTAAAATTAATATTTGTTTTTGGATTGTCTATTTTAATATCTATTGTTATTCATTCTCTTTTAAATTTTAAAAAGGCTGATAAGATGAAAAAAACTTTTCAGGCAGGAATTTTTATTTTGGTGGTTATCCTTGGATTATTTTTGATTATTATAGAGAAAGATTCTAAAAAGGAAATTGATGAATTAGAAAAATCTTTAATGGATAAGACAAAAATTATGGAGAAAAAGAATCAAGAATATCTTAATAATGTGTTAAAGGAAGAAGAAGATTTTCAAAAAATGTTAGAAAATATGGATGTTGAAGAAGGTGAAGCGATTACTAAGCAACTAAATGAAATGTCTATTGTTGGTATTGGTGATTCTGTTTTTCTTGATGCTGTTGACAAATTATATCAGAAGTTTCCAAATGGTTATTTTGATGGGAAAGTATCTCGCTCTTTAATAGCAGGACTCGATATTTTAATAGATTTAAAAAACAGTAATAAACTACCAAATAATGTAATATTAGCATTATCAACTAATGGTGATTATTCTGAAAGGTTAAATAAAAAATTGATAGAAATCGTGGGAGAACGTGATATTTATTGGGTGAATTCTGTTGGTGCGGATGATCCAACTTTTAATGAGAAATTTTTAGAGTTTGCTCAAGGTTATAGTAATATTCATATTGTCGATTGGGAAAGAGCTGCTTCTTCTCATCCTGAATATTTTTATGCAGATGGTATACATCCGAAGGGTTCGGGAATCGATATTTATGTAAATACAATTTATGATACAATTTATGATAATATGATGGGCAAATATAAAGAAAGAAAAGAGGCATTGTTACAATCAAAAAAAGAGGAGAACAACAAGAAATTAACTTTTTATGGTAATGATCTTTTAATCAGTTCTTATGAATTATTAAATCAGAAGTTTGAAAAAGCTATGTTTGTTACTAATAATGGTAATAAATTTGAAAATATTTATGATGATTTGAAATCTAGAATTGAAACTAAAACATTAGAACATCGAATTGTATTTTTGTTTGACAAAGAAATAACTATTTCAGAAAAAGAATATAAAAAAATAATTGATTTATGTAAAGATTATGAAATATATATATGTAATTTTTCATCTTTAAAATATTTTTTTGATTATGAAAATGTAAAAGTAATTGATTTTTCTTCTGAATTTCAAAAAAAGAATGAGCTTTTTCTTCAGGATAAAATTCATTTATCTAAAAAAGGAATTGATGTCTTAGTAAATAAATTATATAATGAATTAAATCATTAATATAGTTGTGTTATAATAA
>CADBNY010000100.1 GCA_902796215.1 uncultured Erysipelotrichaceae bacterium
AAAATATTTACAACCTCATTTTTTTATTGTAATTCAAAAATTTTCATAAATATCTTTTGACTCTATAACCATTCACCATAAAACTAGGTATAAGAAATACTATATTTATTTTGCTTATTAAAACTTTTTTACATTAAAAAAGTGAATTTGCATTTGCAACAGCAGATTCACTATATCTCCTTTTTCAAAATTTTTGGCTCCGTAAAAAAATTCCAATCAATTGTATCAACCCATCTTCTAAATTGCTTATGAGAAAGCTCACCAAATTTTTTCACAATTTCACTATCTATATCAAAACCAAGATGTTGAACAAGATAACACTGAATAGCCGAAAAAGTAATCCAAGTAGGCGAAGAGGTAGAATTTTTAATGGATTCTTGAAGCTGAATATATAAATCCCCAATTTGCTCTTCACTCATTTTTGAACATTCAGATAATTCATAACCATCAAATTGTCCATTAAAAGACCCACTTTTTAAAGGTACAAAACACTCTATTAATTTTTCATCACCTTTAGAAATAGAAACATCTGCCCCCTTTTTTTCAACGTTAGATTTTTCTACAACATTATATTCTTCTATTTGCCGATTTGACATACAAAAACCTCCACTAAATTTAATTTTTAAAATATTATAGCATTTTCACAATCATTGTCAAACAAAACCTATTATTAAGCAACTATGCAGTATAAACAAAAGCAATATAAAAAGCAAACAAAGTAAATATAGTAGCAATAATCCACCCATTTACTCTCTCAAAAGTACTACTCTTATCTCTTACCCCAAGCGCCATAGTAATCATTGTTCCACCAATTAATCCACCAATATGAGCAAAATTATCAATACCAGGCAACATAAAACCAAGTCCCAAGTTGAGTAAAATTAAAGGCAAAATTTGAGTTTTTACAACATTTCCAAGATAAACTCTATAATAATATCCAAAATATAATAATGCACCCATCAATCCAAAAATAGCACCACTAGCTCCAATAGATGCTACTCCATGACCAAATGCCATCGAAAACAAAGCACCAATTAAACCAGAAAAGAAATAAATAATAGAATATTTAACTCGCCCTAAAAAATTTTCAATCTGTGAACCAATAACATATAATGCATAACAATTAAAAAACAAATGCAAGATACTGGCATGAAGAAAAATTCCAGTAATCAAACGATAATATTGCCCAGCCCTAATACTAGGTCCATGAATACAAAAATCAGTAATAATACCATTATATCCTCCAAGTATATTTGGGACAAGATAAAAAATAATATTAAGAGCAATCAAAAAATATGTAATATAGGACCCTTTATTCTTAAATACATTTTCAATTTTCTCAGCATCTTCACGATTATGACGATTAATATCACTAGTAATTTTAGCAAACAATTCGAATCCATTTTCATTATATTCCATCTTTTCTCCTAAATCTGGAAAAAGTTTTTTAATAAAATCATTATCAGCAATATCACCTTCATCTTTTATTTTTATTGCCATAAGTTTTGGATCTTCATTAATTTCACTAGTAACATTATCCCCCATATCAAGAAAAATACTCATAACATTCATATGTAATGAAAATGTTTTCTTTTTAATCTTTCTTATGATTCTTTTCGTTTTAAAAACATCAAAACTAAACTGTTCATCATTATGAATATAGTTAGAAACAATACGAACGACTTTACAATCCTCATTCAAATTTTCTAACCATATTTCATTTTCAACTCCCTGTAAAATAATAGGATTATAATTTTTTTCTGTTATAAAATAATGTAAAAGTTTCATTGTAAGAATATTCTTATCATCTAACATGATATCCGTATTCATAAAATTCCTCCTAAAAAACTAATAATATTATACAATAAAACATAAAATAATAAAAGAGGAGATGAAAATTATGAAAAAGATAATTATTTTTTTATGTTGTTTATTACCATGGTTTTTAAATAATATTATTCCCGTAGACTATGAATACTACAACAAAATAGTAAAACCTTTCTTTGCCCCACCAAGACTATTTTACCCAATAGCCTGGACAATAGTTTACATACTAATAAGCATTACTATATATACAATAATTAAATATAGCAAATTAAAAGATTTACCAAAAAATTATAAAATAACCTTAATATTAAACTATATATTTAATCAAAGTTATACACTTTTATTTTTTGGATTACATAACAATTTTCTAGGATTTATATCATGTCTAGCAACTTTCTTATCAACATTATTTTTATATGAAGAAACTTCTCTACTAAACAATAAAATATCTAAACTATTATATCCATACATAATACTATCTCTATTCGCCACTATTTTATCTCTATCAATTTATTTATTAAACATATAAAAAGTACTTAAATCAAGTACTTTTTTATATTAAATAGAATTATTCAACAGGATTATTAGCTACATACATCTTAGCTATTTCTAAAACTTTAAGATATTCTGCCTCTAATTCAGAAAAATTATCATTAACAAAATCACTATCATTCTCTTTACTTTTTAATTCATGTTGATAAGAAATATCTGCTAAAGTCATAAAACCTAAATATTTACAATCACTTTTCAATGAATGTACTTCAATTGCATAATTAGGCATATCATTGCTATTTTTATAATCACATATTTTTCTCCATTTTTCTTCCACATCTTTTACAAAATCAGAAATAGTCATATTATACATTTCCATATCACCAAGTAATTCTAAAGCATGATCAATATCAACACCATTTTTCTTTAAATATTCTTCATCATATGAAGAATTATTAACAGATTCTAAATCTTGAGGTGTTGGATCAAAGCTTTGAGTTGTATCAATATTAAGAGGTACTACAGGAGTAATTTGTTGAACAGCTTCAGTATCTAAGATTTCAACATTATTGGTGGAAATATTAGATATTTCTTCCTTACTATCCTCATAATTTCTATCTAAAGATGTACCAAGAACTTCTTCAATATTATCTTCTACTGGAATAATAGCCTGCCTCTCTTCTTCTGCTTTAGTCATTGCTTCAACGTCTGGCACTGTATCACTACGAATAGGAACTTCTTTTTTTATTTCATTTGGTAAAGATTCTAAATCTTCCGTAATATTTCTACCTAAAACTTGATTAACAACTTGTATTAATTGCTCTTTTTCAATTGGTTTAGCTAAATAATCATCAAATCCATCAGCTAAGTATTTCTCTCTCATACCAGTAATAGCATTAGCCGTTAAAGCAATAGTAGGTGTTTTAAAACCAGGTATTTCCTTCAATTTTTTTAATGTTATAACACCACTCATCTTAGGCATCATATCATCTAATAATATCAAGTCATACATTTCTCCACGCTTAATTCTATCAATACATTCAAATCCACTATCACAAGTAACAATTTGATTAGCATGATAACGTTCTAGTAACTTACAAGCAACTTTTAAATTTAGAGGAGTATCATCTACAATTAAAATACGAACATTATTTAAATCCAATGTTGTCTTAACATGATGTTTTTCTTCCAAATCTGGAGCTTCAATTCTCTGATTTAGCACAACCGTAAATTTAGAACCTTCTCCATAAACAGTATGAACTATAATTTTTCCACCCATTAGTTCAATCAATTGTTTCGTAATAGCAAGGCCAAGTCCAGTACCTTCAATAGTCGTATTACGATCTTCCTCTAATCTTTGAAACTTAGTAAATAATTTATCAATATTTTCCTTCTTAATTCCCCGACCAGAATCCTCAACAGAAATAATTAACTTAGAAACATTACCTGTATTAACGCAATTAACTTCATAATGAACATAACCTTGTTCAGTATACTTACAAGCATTACTAAGCAAATTAGTAACAATCTTTTTTAAGTTAGCATGATCACCAAATAAAACTAAAGGTAAATCAGGAGCAATTTTATAAGTAAAATCAAGTCCTTTTTCCTTCATTTTAGGAGTAATTAATTTAGCAAGTTCTTCAAAAGTCTCTTTTGCATTATATTTAGAATTAACTATTTCTAATTTACCAGCTTCAATCTTAGAAATATCCAAGATTCCATTAACTATTTCAAGTAAAGTCTGACTAGCATTTACAATATCCCGAGCATTAGTTTTTGCTTCTCCTAAATCTTTAGCATCCATAATACAATCACTAAAACCAACAATAGCATTCAAGGGAGTACGAATCTCATGAGACATACTAGACAAGAAATCAGTTTTAGCACGATT
>CADBNY010000101.1 GCA_902796215.1 uncultured Erysipelotrichaceae bacterium
AGATCTAGGAAAGAAGTGTTTTGCAATAAATGAAATAGAAAACAAAATTGAAAATGATAAATTAATAAATGATGTCATTAAAAATTGTAGTATAGATAATTAATAGTATTTATGGTAAGATTTATATGTAAAGCATTTTAGTAATGAATATATAAAAATATCAATAAATGTAGCATTATTTTCACCATAGAACATGCTTAGTTCTAGGAGTTTAAGAACACCTAGTACAGCCATAGCAGATATGGTCTTGCCCTAGGACAGGGCATTGTGAAGTACTCGCAGTTTTAGAAAAAAGTAAGGAGGGATAAAAATGAAGTTAAAAATTGCAAACTATAATATAAGTGGAGGATTTTATAATGATAAGGATCAAACAGAGTATTTAGATAAAGAAAGAGTAGATAACGTTGATGATAAATTATTAAATCAAATTATTGAGACAATCAATAATGAAAATATAGATGTAATTTGTTTTGAAGAAATAATAACTACAGATAGAATTGAATACATTAAAAGAATCTGTGATGGTACTAACTTAAAGAATTATGAATTTTATGAATTAAGTGAAAGTAATATTGTAAAAGATACTAATTGTGGAATAGCAGTATTATCTAAATATCCATTAGAAGTAATTAAACGAGAATTATTTCCTAACCCAGCCTTAACGAAAACAACTAAATCAGGAAAGACATATTATTTATATGATAAAGGCTATATGATAGTTAATATTTCAATAGACGATAAAAAGGTTAAATTATTAACTCATCATGGTTTTCCGTATAGAACTTTTGACTCAACTGCAGAGGATAATATACAGGTATTTGAATTTTTTGATAATAGAATTGATGAACATAAACCAGATATTATCACTGGGGATTTTAATGTAGAAGATATGATGGTACTTATGCCGAATACAAAGAGCAATTATATAAGAACCATTAATAAGGTAACAACAGTTGAAGGTAAAAAACTTGATGATATTTTAATACATAAAAATATTAATTACTCAAGTAATGTTTTAAAATTATTATCAGATCATTTTATGGTGATTAGTGAAATTGAAATATAAAACATGAAATTATTTGCAATAATATGAAATAGTTTATAATATAGTATATAATAAGCTGTAAATCTAAATTAATTTATAAAAAAGAAATAATTTTAGGAGGAGGTTTATGGAAAAAACTATAGAATTAAATCCATATCAACAAACTGCATATTGGTGGATAAATATAATACGTGCAAAAGTCGATGAATTATACATTTATAAAAACCGAACAGGAAAACTAAAGGACGATGGGGAAGAAAAATTCTTGAGTATTTTTGGGGAATATAGTGAAAAAGATTGGAGAAATATTTATATTTCTTTACAAGACTGTATTAAAAATGATGTATATAATTATATTCCAACAGGTGATATGTTACACCCTGATTGTTTTAGTCAGGATACAGCAAAGGGAAGACACACAAGACTTAATGAAGAGATATCAAAAATTTTGAATATAGAAGTTCCTAACATAAGACTTGCTAATATTGGTAAAAAAGATTCTGTTATATATACCGATTATACAAGTTCTTATGAATGGTATAAATCATGTGGAATAGCAGAGTTACCAGTTGAATATAAGTGTGATTATAATTATGTATTAACTGGTGATTTGGAGGAACTTGATTTTTATAATTTAGTACTAGCGACATGTCTTATAATTCATGATAGAGGAAGAAATTTTATTTCTATGGATATATTAAGAGGAGTTTTTTGTGAAGAATATAAAAAGCACATAAATATACCGAATGACATAGATGATATTTATAAAGAATTTAATAATGTGTTTATTGCATTTCAAGAAAGAATTGATATATCAAGGTTCTGGGAAAAAATTTTTCACTATTGGTATCCAAAAAAAACTGACAAAAATGGCTTGGATTGTTATATGAAACTAGCAAATGAATTTGCATCAACAATAATAAATGAATTTGATTATCATCAAGACGGAAATGATTCTACTAAGTCTTTAGTATTAACTAGACAAGAAAATAAACTTTGAAAATCATTTTTTAAATATATATTATGATAATATAAGAGAATTATTCTCTTTTTTCATTATAAAACAAAAGAAGGAGTACTGAATATATCATAACTTTGTAATGATATGAACCAAATTAAGAGACTATAAAAAATTGATTTATTTCTGACATAGAATTAGTACTTGTAATTTATTTGAAATCACAAATTGTGACCTTAAGTTAAACTGTATTAAAAGTTAAAAATGACTGCTAAAGAGAGTTTTGACATTATGAGAGCATTTGCTAAAAGGGGATATTATATTAATTAAAATGTGTAATGACTTAGTACTGCAGTGATACAACCTATCAAGAAAAACTCTTGAAACCAAAAATAAGATATTATAAAATAACAATCAAATGAGGTGAAAAATATGAGTATGAAGCAATTATATGAATTAAAATGTAAATTAAAAAAATTATCTGTTTTATTATGCAAAAGAAAAAATAATGAGGAAGGTATTACAGTAATGATTGGTAGTGGTGAAGATGTTATATTTGTTAGAAAAAAGTTGAGTGAGAGATACATGTTATCAGATGGCTCATTTCTAATTCATGATAATACTTCCTTAGATGATTCAATGTATAGAAAACCTAAGGCTTTTATTAAAAAAGCTAAGAAAAAAAATAGATAATTTTGTTAACTTATTCCTAATATTCTAACAATGATGTTAGTATTGTGCATAGAAATATTTTTTAATATGAAACATGGTTAGAGGGTATATTCCTGAATAGGTGCTCATCAATTGTGAGAGTACAGTATTAGAAAGGAAGTAAATTATGAATATTATTTTATCATCAAAAATATTTGGAGATGATATTGCTACTAAAAAATTGAAACGTATAATAAATAAAAACTTCAATGAATTAAAAGTGCTATTAGTTTCGACTCCGTGTATACCATATGGTCCTGAAAAGTATTTAAAAGAATTATTGAAGTGTGGATTTAAAGAAGAAAATATTATATTTTTTGATTACAAAAAAGCCTTTAAATATAATAATCTAGATATTGATATTATCTATGTAACCGGAGGAAATACTTTTACTGGTTTAAAGTTAATTAAAGAATGTGGTTTTGATAAAGGAATCATTAATTATATTAACAATAATATTATGTATATAGGCCGTAGTGCTGGGGCGCATTTAATTACAAAAGATGTTGAACATATTTTAGAATTTGATTCAAACGAGGTGGGGCTAAGCGATTATAATGCTCTTGGTATATTTGATGGTATACTGATATGTCATTATGATAAAACTCGTGAAGAAATATATAATAGATTATTGGAAAATAAAAAATATAATGTTTATACTTTAACAAATCAAGAATTATTGCATATAACTAATGACAAAATAGAAAGAATATAATAATTTTTAAGTTAGTGCTAATGTGTAAATAATTAGGGTGGTTCATAGCTAGAAAATATTCCTAATACTGAAGTAAGGTTAGGGTACTTAGCACTGACACTGATCAACTTATGTTGGGCGGTTATGATTTTAGAAAAATGATATAAAATAAAAAAACTGGGGGTGATATTATGAGAAAATATTTGTGTGACGAATACAAAACTGTGGCATTATTGGGATCATTTGGAAAACATTATGATTTGATGACTGAAGTCGCAAGAAAACTTATTAGTAATGGGTTTGATGTGTTGGCTCCTAATTTGAATGGGATAAAAAATGATAATTCTGGATTTTTAATATTAAATGGTGATGAAAATAAAAGTGAAGAATTGTTAGAAGATGATTATTTAGATAATTGTTTGAAAGCTGATTGCGTATATGTTTGTAATAAAGATGGTTATATTGGCAGAACAGTTGCTTTTGAACTAGGAACTCTACAATGTTATGGTCAAGAAGTTTTTTTCATGGAAGAACCGATGGATGTTTTAATTAGAAAATTGATACCACCATATCATACTTCTGATATAGATGCTTTTATTTCTCAATTAGAAGTGCGCAACGCATTTATACGTGCTTTTTTTGATGATTTCTTGGATGATCCTACAAATTTGTGTAAGCCATTTGGATTAATAAAAAAAAGAATTTCAAGGTCATGTTGTAAACGTTATTTTAAATAAAAAGATATTGTGAAAATATCTGTGTATTAAAGAGAAGATAAAATATGAAGGATATAAGATTTAAAGATAGTGAAATAAACATAGAATGTTTTTAAATAATGAAGAATTGTTAAATGTGAAAGTTAAATCAAATCAAAATATACTATCTAATACAAATACAAAAACAAAAGAATTGGTTACTTCTACTCCAGAAGATGCACGAGTATTTAGTTTAAATACTATTGATAAAATTAAATGCAGTGAATTAAATACTATTCTTGAAAATATCCAACGTGATGAGCAATTTGGATTTGAATATCTATCTAATAAAGAAGAAAAGCCAGTGGTATTAACTAAGAAAATTAATTGAAAGTATTAGATTATTATCAATTTAAAATTTAGCATTTTTTAAAAAAATATCTTTTAGACAAGGTAGTAAAAACACTAGCAAGCTGGCATTTTACTAGCTAAGATCGTGTGTTAAGAAAGAGACACTTAAATTCTGAAACAACTATTTAATAATAGTAGCAGTATGATTATTATCGTATGCTTAGAACCAATCTATTTCTAGAAGTTTAATAGTGTGTTCTGTTATCTTAGTACAATCTTAGACTATATGTTCTTTATTTCAAGAAGGTATTGCAAATTTATTGCAGTTTAAAAAAGGAGAAAGAATATGGAAAAACAAGAATTAGAAAAAAATAGTATTCTAAAAAGCATATATAAAAATATGGGGATATCTGATTACTATAGAGAAGATGGCGGAATTGGATTTGGATTACTGAAAGAAAGCAATTCATATAATGTAGTATTATTAGATGAAGTTTATAAGAAATTACTACAAGCTAGAAAGGAAACAGATAATTCTGGAATTGAGCATTTTTTTGCTTTAATGGGATATTTCTATAAAAGTGGTAATGATGATTATTTTGTTTGTACAAGAGGAATATTAGATGATAATAGTACGAATGTAAATGATGGTAGATGTAAGGCATCAGAAAGCTTTATAGAAAGATTAAATATAACAGTAAATGAAGAAAAACCTAATTTTATTATTATGTGTCATACTCATCCTAAATATAGTCAGACATCCTTTGACAGGAATGTATATGATGAGCAATTAGTTGTACAAAGTAAACTTAAACTTCGTGAGTTAGGAATGAATATTAGTGATGGAGATATTATGGGTTTTATTAATTATAAATTAACTCAAGATAAATGTTTGAATAGATTCTATTTCATAAGTGGAATATCTTTACCAAATGGAGAATTCAATATATTTGATCTTAATAATTTAAAAGATAATCCTATATTAGTATCCATTCCAAATGTTTTTAGAATACAAGAGGATGAATTAGTACCAATACCAAACATTTGGAACTTAGAAGAGGCAAAAAAGACATATTAAATATATTGAGAAAAATTCTATCACAATTATAGAAGAAAAATAAAAATGAAAAAATATATAGGCTTAAGGGAGGATTAAAATCAAATACAAGTAGAGAATAATTTAAATGTGTTTTCTAGTATATATAAATCTGAGTAATGAGCTGCGCTATATCAGTTTTTATATATTTTCTAATTGATAATATTTTTATGCTTATGATAATATAAAATTTAGAGCTGGAATAGTTTGTGATTATTATGTTGGTGATGTAATAGACACAATAAAAAGAATAATTGATATTAAAGAATACGATGAAATAAATATACCATTTTATTATAAAGGATTTAAAGAATTGATAAAATAGTTAGTTATTTGGATTAATATATAAATAACTAGGATAGTTTTATAACTTTCAAGCGTTTCTAATGCAGAAACAAAGTAGAATATTTATTACTGTACTGATACATCCCATTTGAGAGAGTTGCATTTCTAGAAAGAAGGTAGAAAATGATTAGAAAAATTGGCAATCTTAATACTATATTTAATGGAGAATTGTTTGTTGATGATTTAACTAAAAATGAAATAGAAAAAGTATGGGCAGAGTTTTCTAGAAGCAAGAATCCAAAAGATTTTTTTGATGGTGATATATATTGTGTTACTGATATTGATGAGAATGTTCCTTCAATTAATATATCAAAAACTAAATATTCTTATTTGATATATGCTAAAAAAACTAATAAATTAGTAGTTAGATCATTATTTTCAGCAGGATACATAAGAACTAGTGACAATTATATTTGCATTATATTAAATAATAGAAATAGATTAAATACAATTGGTGGAATGGCTAATAATCGAGATATAAAAGGTGGTAGGTTTGATTATGATGGTTGCCTAATTCGGGAATTTAAAGAGGAGTTAGGAATTGAGTTAAATAGTAATCTTAATTTTAAAATTAAATTAGAGTATTTAAAATATCCATCTGGAAAGGATTTAGATGATTCTTTTTATCCAGTTGGTACTTTGTATGAAATAGAAACTAAATATACTAAGGAAGATTTAATAGATATATTTAATAATAATGAGCATGACTGCGAAGTTAAAAATTTAAAATTTTATAATCAAGATAATTATAAAGAAATTTATTCATATGATAATAAAACAGAATATCTTGATGAATTATTTGATGTGTTGTTTCAATAGAGTAAGTATATTGGTATAAATTTAAGAAAAAATCATGGAAAATGTCATAATAGATCTTTTGTTTTTGCTGATTCTAATACAATTGTAATTGCATTTGTTAATGATGTATTAAAAGGGCAAAAGTATTTGCATAGTTTTATTGAAAGAGATGATGATGTTATTGAAATAACTGCTAATATTATATTAAGTAAGGATGATTATTATAGGTTACTTAAACCTGATGTATTAACTAGAGTAACAAAAGATGAAATTATAAATTTTTATCTTGATAATCAAGAAAAGTATCCAATTATTGGGAAAATACCAATTGTCCAGTTACTTGAGAATATAATGAAATAAAAAAGATCTTTCAAAAGTCAAAATAAAATCTTTAAAATTAAATATTTGATAATATTTGAAAATAATTACGTAGTAAATATGGTTAAGTAGTTTAAATTAATATATTTGTGCATTGATAAGTAAAATTATATTTTTAGAGATGACTTATGTAGCAAAAAAAGTAAACAGTGTTTTTTCTGTTTACTTTCATTATATAATTTCATATATTCTTGGCACTTTATAATTTCAATCATTATTATATTTGTGTATTGTAATTATATTATTGATTAGAGAAATTTATGCTATATGCTTTGCTAGCATCTTTTAAAGCATTTATTCTAGCTTGTTCACTTTCTTTCTCAAAAGCCAAATAATATTCTAATAACTCCAAATTTGGTTTTGTAGATTTTACTTGCCTATTATATAGTTCTCTTATTGCTGTTCTTTCATTTCTAAATCTATAACTTTGATCATTATGAGTTAAATCATCAACTAGTTGTTTAATAGGTGCTTTAAACATCTCTATGATGATATCTGCAATAGCTGGATTACCAGTTAAATAGATTAATTTTGTTTCATTATTTTTTATCACAGAAGAAAATTCTTGATAATAGTCTTCAATTTGAAATTTTTTATTATTGTTGTTGTCTCTTAATGTTACAGAATCTACATTACTTTTAATTGTTAGACCAGACCAAGTTTTACTATATAGATAGAAAACAGAGGTTTCAGTTGTTTCTCGTTGATAAAAATATATATTTAATGTATTATCGTTATCGGGATTTAATGCATTATCCATGCTAATACTTAATTTTTCTGATACTGTTCCGTCATTCCAAGGAATAATATCCCAAGTATATTTATATTTATTGATATTTATTGATATCCTAATTTTATCATCTTGAATCTTTATGTAATCATTCGAAGCGGGCTCCTCTTTGTTTGGAAGCTCAATGCGACCTTCATGACTTTTATAAATTTTAGGTAATTCCCTTCCTAAAATTTTTAATACTTTTAGTGCTCTTGTTTTATGTTCCTTTTTAATACTTGTTTCATGTTTCTTTTTAATATTTGTATTATTCATATACTAATCTTAACCCCTTTTTATTCAATTCGTTGGCTCTATATTATAACACTTATTATATAAAAAGTCAATAAAAATTATATATTGACTAGTGAATTTGTGTATAGTGTATATTATATAGTTTTATAATATATTTATGTAAATTGTAATAATAAAAGTATGGTTAATATAAAATTATAAAGTAAGGTGTCAACTAATATTATATAAATTTGTTTTTAAAGAAGAAGATTGTTTTTTCAGAACAATTAATAAGAGAAAATTCTTCCTTTTATTAATTGCTGTGATATAATTTATGTGAGAGGGTTGTTTTTATGGAAATAAATAAAAAAGATATTTTGGGGTTTATTATGATTATTTTTAATTCTATTCTTTTATTTATAGTATCAAATTTTTATGTATTAAGTAAAGGATATAATATCAAAATACCAATTATTGTAACTGTTTTTGCTGGTATATTTTTGAATGTTTTTCCTTCTTTATTAACCAAGAATTTATATAGTACTAATTTAACAAGAATTAGAAATGGATATAGATTATTAATCATGTTTTTAATCAATGTAGTTTCTAATATTGTATTTTATTTGTTTAGTTATTTTAAATATAATATTGATATAAAGATATTAGTAACAAATTTATTAATTCTTGTCTTTTTACTTAGTATTGTTTTTTTTAATGGAATGATTCGAGTATACTTATTTTCAAAACAATTGGGTATAAGATATAGATTTATTGGATTAATTTTAGGTATGATTCCTATCTTTCATTTAGTGATGTTAATTAAAATAATTATGATTTGTATGGATGAAGTAAATTTTGAAAATAATAAAATTATAGTGAATTTAGAAAGAAAAGATAAGGAACTATGTAAAACAAAATATCCATTATTACTTGTTCATGGAATATTTTTTAGAGATTATAAATTATTGAATTATTGGGGGAGAATTCCAGATGAATTGATTCAAAATGGTGCAACTATCTATTATGGGAATCATTCTTCTTCTTTACATGTTAAAGACTCTGCAGAAGAACTGGCAGAACGAATAAAGAAAATTGTTGAAGAAACTAATTGTGAAAAAGTTAATGTAATTGCACATTCTAAGGGTGGGTTAGATGTAAGATATGCAATAGCGAATTTAGGTTTGAATAAGTATATTGCTTCTTTAACTATGATTAATACACCTAATCATGGTTGTGTGTTTGCAGATTATTTATTAAGTAAAATGCCTAAATCGTTTGTAGATAAAGTTGCCGATGGATATAATTTTTCTTTTAAAAAACTTGGTGATAATAATCCAGACTTTATTGCAGGGGTTACTGATTTAACTTCTAGTGTTGTTGATGTTTTGAATAAGGAGATGCCTAATGATGATAGTGTTTATTATCAAGTCTTTGGATCAGTCTTAAAGAAAGCAACTGGTGGTAGATTTCCATTAAATCTTACTAATAATTTTGTTAAATTATTTGATGGTAAGAATGATGGATTGGTTGGGGTTGATTCTTTTTTATTGGAAAATGTAGATTTTCATTTGATTGAATCTCCTTATGAAAGAGGAATTTCGCATGGAGATGTAATTGATTTAAATCATGAAAATATTAAAGGGTTTGATGTAAGAGAGTTTTATGTTAAATTGGTTAACGAGTTGAAGGAAAAAGGTTTCTAAAAAAAATAAACATATGATAATGTTTGTTAAGATTTTACAAAAAAGCGAGAAAATGAGGTATTAAATCTATTAGTAAGTTTGTGATTATTTTGGAATTATTTCTTCTATACTGATATTGTTGATTTTATTGTATTTTGGTTTGTTTTATTGAATTAATTATTTCTGAAACATTAATAACTTTCTATATAAGAATAAATTATATTACATAATCTAGACCAAGTAATGTATTGTTAATTTGATGCTTTTAGATGTTCTATTAACCATTGTAGTGGCATTATGTTGAGGTTTGTTCTATTACCGCTATTTATTATTTATATTTACTTGGTTTTGTTGTTTTGTATGAGGGTTATTGTACAAGTAGTAAAAAATGTATAGAAAAATATAATGAATGGTTGTAATAAATATTATTTTTTGTGATCAAATAATATTTCTATTAATACTATTTATATCAATTTTTATAGTAAATAAACGAAGTAGAATTAAAAAAATTAGATGAATAAAAATTAATTTTAATTTATAGTATAAACGGATTAAAATCCGTTTTTTCTGTTTATGAATGATAATATTTGTTTTTGCTTTGTTTGAATAAAAGAGTAGACTTTATTTGTTTTTTTGTGTTATACTCGTAGAAATGGAGGTATATATGAAGAATAGATGTTTAATAGATATAAAAGATTTTTCAAAAGAAGAGATAGACGATTTAATAAAAGTAGCTAATGATATCATTGCTCATAGAGATAAATATTCTCATAAATGTGATGGTAAGATATTGGCTACTTTATTTTTTGAGCCAAGTACAAGAACAAGATTAAGTTTTGAATCAGCTATGTTAAGACTTGGTGGAAAAGTATTAGGTTTTTCTGAATCATCGTCTTCCTCTACATCAAAAGGAGAGACTTTAGGGGATACAATAAGGGTTGTAGGTGGATATTCTGATATTATTGCAATGCGACATCCAAAAGAGGGAGCTCCTACTGTTGCGTTAAAAAAGACAATAGTTCCTATTATTAATGCAGGAGATGGTGGTCATAATCATCCAACACAGACGTTAACGGATTTATTTACAATTTATAGAGAAAAGAAAAGTTTTGATAATCTTACAATTGGATTATGCGGAGATTTAAAATTTGGAAGAACAGTTCATTCTCTTATTACTGCAATGATGAGGTATAAAAATATAAAATTTGTTTTGATTTCACCAAAAGAATTGAAATTACCAGATTATATGAAAGAAATATTGGATGAGAAAAAAATAAAATATGTAGAAACTACTAATATTGAAGAACATATGAATCAATTAGATATTTTATATATGACCAGGGTTCAAAGAGAAAGATTTTTTAATGAAGAAGATTATTTAAGATTAAAAGATTATTATATTTTAACAAAGAAAAAATTAAAAAATGCTAAAGATAATTTAATTATTATGCACCCACTTCCAAGAGTTACTGAAATAGCTCAAGAAGTAGATGATGATAAAAGAGCTAAATATTTTGAACAGGCTTATAACGGAGTATATATTAGAATGGCTTTAATATTGAAATTATTGGAGGTAAAATAATGAATATAGATGCAATAGAAAATGGATATGTAATTGATCATATAACAACAGGTAATGCTATGAAAATATATGAAGTATTAGAATTAAATAAATTAGATTGCCAAGTAGCTTTAATTACAAATGCTAAAAGTAAAAAGCAAGGTGTTAAAGACTTAATTAAAATAGCTAAACTTATTGATATTGATTTTGATAAATTGGCTTTTTTAGATCCTGATGTAACTGTTAATATTGTCAAGAACAGTAAAATAGTGGAGAAAAGAAATTTAGCACTACCAGAAAAATTAGTAAATGTAACAAGATGTAAAAATCCTAGATGTATTACTAGTACAGAAAGAGATTTAGATCAAATATTTAATTTGACTAATAAAGAAAAACAATTATATCGATGTGCTTATTGCGAAATGAGCTTGGAAAAGTAGTGTTATATATTATTTAAGATAAATAAAAAATTATATGATATTTTATAAGAAGATTGGAATCTTCTTTTTTTATGATATTTTAAAAATATTTAAAAGTGTTTTATAAATTTTGATTGCTAATATATGAAGAATATTAGAAATATGATATTATATTTATGTTAGAAATTTTATAAAATGATGAGGAGTTACTATGAATAGTATTCAAGAAAGATTGTTTTGTTTACAAGATGTAAAGTATCGTAATTTTCAGATGAAATTGATTCCAAATAGTAATATAAATAATATGATTGGTGTGCGTACACCGGAATTAAGAAAGATTGCTAAAAGTATGGTGAAACAGGGTGAATATCAATCTTTTTTAAGAGAATTACCTCATTGTTATTTTGATGAAAATCAGTTACATGCGTTTATTATTTCTGAAATAAAGGATTATGATAAATGTATTTCTTATATTCAGAAATTTTTGCCTTATGTTGATAATTGGGCAACGTGTGATCAAATGTCTCCTAAAGTTTTAAAAAAATATAAAGAACAGGTATTAAAAGAAATCTATAGTTGGATTCAATCTAATGAAACTTATACAATAAGATTTGGGATAGGAAAGTTAATGCAATATTATTTAGATGATGATTTTAAGAATGAATATTTAGAGTTAGTATCTAATATTAAATCAGATGAATATTATGTTAATATGATGATTGCGTGGTTTTTTGCAACAGCATTAGCAAAGCAATATGATGATGCTGTTTTATATCTTGAAAATAAAAAATTAGATTTGTGGGTACATAATAAAACAATACAGAAAGCAATAGAAAGCAATCGTATTTCACTGGAAAAAAAGAAGTACTTACGAAGTTTGAAAATAAAGTGATATGAATTAGTAAATTGTTTTTTTTATAATATTGTTAAGCCTAAATATTATAATTATTTAAATTATAGTTTGGTTAGTTCTATTTTTATAGATAAAACGATTTTAAATGAAAATTAGTAAGGCTTATTTTTTTATTGAAAGAAGAATTTTTTTGTGCTACTATACTCGGAAGAGGTGGTAATTTATGTTGAGAAGAATTGAAATTGATGCAGAAAATATTACTATGGAAGAAAATATAGAGGATAGTTTATTTTATGAGCTATTGTTAAAGTTTTTACTAGATCATTTATATGAATTTTTATTGTATAAAACTAAAGTCTTAAATATTAATATTGAAAAATTTGGCGAATTGGAAAATTTAAAACCCGATTGTATTGATGATAGAATGATTGAAGAGTATGACTACTATTATTCAGATGATTTAAATCTTTACGAAACGTCGAATAGTGGGAATGAAATATTTATTAAAGAAGTTGACAAAGATATATTATCTCAAAAGAGCGATGTAGCATCTTATTCTTTTCTATATTGGTTATATAATTATTATGGTGAGCCTTTAGGGGAAGTAAAGTATGAGGATGATGATTCTTATTTAGATATAGATGTTGAGTTTACAAATGTGAAAGAGCACAGAAAAATAATGATTGATGGTGCTAATCCTATAATTAATTATTTGTTTGTGAAAATTTTTAATGATTATTTATATTTGAATCATAATGAAATTGTCAAACATAGGGAAGTAATATTAAGCAGTAAAAGCCCTGAATTAAATTATCTGTTTGCAAAAGATTTTGATTATTATAAAATTAATGATTTTTATAAATGTTTATCTATTCCAGAAATTTTGGAACATTCAGAAATTGTCCTTAACAGTAATAGAGCAGAGTTGAATTATTTATTTATTAAAATTCTTGCTCCTTATTTTTGTTTTGTAGAAAATAATAGTATTAAAAATAAGGTATATGATAGAATTATGGAACATGAAAATGTTATACTGAATAGTAAAAATCCTAAAATTAATTATCTTTATTCAATATTTTTATATCATTTGAATAACATGTATGATGTTAATATAGATATAAATAGTGAGTGTCGAAAGATAATTGTTGAAAGTGCTGATGCACATCTAAATTATATGTATGCTTCATTTTTTGATGATTTATCAAAAGAAGATTTTATGGAACACCGAAAAGTTGTATTAGAGAGCAAAGATTCTAAATATAATTGCTTATTTGCAATTGGTTTGAAAGAAAAATTGTCAAAAGATGAAATCACAGAACATGCTGATGTTGTATTTAATTATGGAAATGAGAAAGAAAATGAAATTTTATTAAAACACTTTAAAGACTTTTCATTGAGAAAAAGATTTCGTAAGACTCAAAAAAATACTGGTTATGTTGCTATGATAAATAAAAGATATCAAGATAGTGCTGAAGAAGATGTATCTTTATTATCTTCTTTAGTAGCAGCAAATAGTAATGAAGAAATAGATTCTCTTATAAATATAATTTTAGAACATAAAAATCCTTATGCTTGCTGTGAAGTTTCTAATTGTTTAGGAAAAAATTTATCTGAAGATATGTGTGATAATTTAAAAAGATTAGGAGAAGTTGTTATAGAAAGTAAAAATGCTGAGTGTATAAAAGACTACATAGGGATTCTATTGGAGCGTGATGTTATTTTTCGTGATAATGCAATGATGTTTGATTTGCAGTTTCAAAAAATAAAGAAATAGATTGTTAATGGAAGGATTTATTATTATGATTTTTTTAGACTATTATCAGAAAATGTTAATAGTCTTTTTGCATGACTTTAATTTGTATGAGATTATCGAAAATTTCAACTGAAATTTTTTAATTATATATGGAGTTGATATTTTTTTTAATTTTTCTTTACTAAATTTTTATATAATTATAAAATGGTACTAGATAGTAGAGGTGAAGTGTATGAAAA
>CADBNY010000102.1 GCA_902796215.1 uncultured Erysipelotrichaceae bacterium
GCTGAAATTATTACTGATGATCAAACAGCTGCAACATTTTGTGTTTATTGTGGAAATACAGCAATTCTTCAAAGCAAGTTATCAGGAAAATTTGCTCCCAGTAAAATTATCCCATTTAAAAAAGAAAAAGACGATGCTATTAAAGCTTTTAAATCATTATCAAAAGGTAGACCTTTAATACCAAAAAACTTTAATAATGAAGAAAATATAGAAAAAATTAGAGGAATATATATCCCGTTTTTTCTATATGATATTAATGTTTCTGGAGATATTGTAATGGATGGTAAAACAGTAGAAACATGGACAGTAGGAAGAACGCACTACACCAAAACAAATACCTTCCAAGTAACTAGAGGTGGAAGTATGGACTTCTCAAATGTCCCAATAGATGCTTCAACACGATTTGATAATGCTATTATGAATACAATTGAACCATTTGATTATAAAGATATGGTTGAATATAATCATGCGTATTTATCTGGTTTTTATGCAGAAAAATATGATGAAGATCCAGAAAAGCTATACCCTGAAGTATCAGATAGAACATTAACTACAGCACGTGGAGTTCTACGAGATGATGCCAGAATGTACTCTTCAAAAATTATTACTTCAGATGGATTAGTGGCAAAAGGAAAAAATAGTGAATATGCTTTATTACCAGTTTGGATGGTAAATGTAAAATATAAAGACAAGATGTATATATTTGCAATGAATGGACAAACAGGCGAATTTATTGGAAATATTCCATTAGATACAAAAAAAACAATTATTTATACTATAATAATATTTACAATTTGTATGATTATTTCAATAGCAATAAGCTATTTCATATTTATAGGAGGTAATTAAGATGAAAAATATAGCAAGAAAAATATTAATTATCATTCTATTATTAACAGGAATCATTAATTGTAATGCCAGTACAAATACATTTGACAGAAATGAACTAGATAATTATGGAGTAAGAAAAGAATGGAAAATAACTGATAAAAATCGTTCTAATGTGTTAAGAACTCCTGCAGTTGATGCAACAGAAAAAATATATGATTATGCAGAACTATTATCAGATGAAGAAGAACAAAATGTAAAAGAAAAAATTGATGAATTCATAGAAAAAACTAAAATGGATTTAGTCATTGTAACAGCAGATTTTACTTATTCAAATGATACAGAAAATGAGGATTATGCAGCAGATTTTTACGATTATAATGATTTTGGCATGGATTTTGAAAATAATAGTGGAGTCCTTCTTTTAAGAAATGCCAATTCTCTTGATCCATATTATGATATGTATACATTTGGAGATGCACAATTATATTTTGATCAAATAAGATATGATAATATTTTAGATGATATTTATGATTTAATACATACGGGATCATATGTACCTGCATTTAGCAAATTTATTGAAAAAACACAGGAATATATATTGCTTGGAAAGCCAAAAGAAATGGAAATCTATTATGTAGATAAAAATGGATATTTAAAAAAAGATCCTACAGCTTATCGCATTCCATGGGTAATTCTAATCATTATTTCATCCGTTATAACATTAATTATTATATTAATCTTAATAAATAAAAATAAAATGGTAAAAAAAGCCCAACAAGCAGATCAATATTTAGAAAAAGAAAGTATAAATATCACAAATAGAAAAGATATCTTTATTAGATCTCACACAACTAGTTATACAGAATCATCAAGTTCTAGTGGAGGTGGAGGATCCCATAGTGGTTCATCAGGCGGAGGACACAGTAGTGGAGGCGGTCGTCACGGATAAATCTTCACAAAAAAATAATAATCTTTTCATATAAATTTCACAAACAAAATATATACTAAGTACATCGAAAAAAATTAGAGGTGATAAAATGTCAGAAAAAATAGGCGAAATAGAGAAAAGTAATAGAAGAAAAGTATTATATGTATTTATTTCTTTATTTGCAATCTTAATTATAGTAGCATTTGCTATTGCTCTTAACAATATTGGGTTATTAAAAATAGACAATATAGTAAAATCAAAAAAGAAAGCAGAATTAAATTATACCCAAACAACAAACAAAGTAAAAGAAGGTATTTACATTACAGATGTATCCGAAATTGTTGAAGAAGTGATGCCATCCATTGTATCAATTACAAGTAAAACTCTTGTAAAATCAGGTATGTTTGGGCCAAGTTTCTTTAATAAAGAACAATATTCAGAAGGAGCTGGATCTGGTATCATTGTAAGTAAAAACGATACAGAATTATTAATACTTACAAATAATCATGTAATTGAAGGCGCAGAGGAATTGTCTGTTCAATTTGTAAATGAAAAATCAGTAGATGCTGTAGTAAAAGGAACATCTGAAAGAAAAGACGTAGCTGTTATAGCTGTAAAATTAAGTGATTTAGATAGTGCAACAATTGAATCTATTAGAATTGCTACTTTAGGAGATAGTAACAGCTTAAAAGTAGGAAATGGAATTATTGCTATTGGAAATGCTTTGGGATATGGACAATCTGTAACAACAGGTGTAGTAAGTGCATTAAATAGGGAAGTAACAATAGATGATGTAACGACAAAAATGATTCAAATAGATGCTGCTATTAATGGCGGAAACAGTGGAGGAGCTTTACTAAACAGCAATGGTGAAGTGGTAGGAATTAACTCTGCTAAATATTCATCAAGCGCTCTAAGTTCATCTGCAAGTATTGAAGGAATGGGATTTGCTATTCCAATTACAGATGTAAAAGAATTAATTACTTCATTGATGAATGGTGAAGAAGATAAATCAGATGGCACTATAGGTGTAGAAGGATATATGATTACTGAAGAAAATAATTCATATGGTATGCCAACAGGATTCTACATCTCAAAAATAGTAAAAGATAGTGGAGCTGATAAAGCAGGATTAGAAATTGGTAATATTATTACTGAAATAGAAGGAAATAAAGTGAAAAATTTCAGCGACTTAAGAGATGTTATTTATAGTAAAAAGAAAGGTGACAAGATAAAGTTAAAAATAAGCTACACAAACAAAAGAGAATATAAAGAAAAAGAAGTAGAAGTAACCTTATCATAAAAAAGCAAATTCATAATATGAAATTTGTTTTTTTTTATTCTGCTTTTTTACAAAAAAAAACTATTTTTATAATTTTATTTATAAAAATAGTCGAGTTTAGACAATCAATATTTTTTTATTATCAGTAAAAAAATAATAATTGTACTTATCATTTGGAGTTTTCTTTCTCCAGTAATTACAGTTAGTATAGAGTCTAGTGAATTTAATTCCAGACACTGCCAAATATCATTTCTGACTTCAGCTACAACAAATAGTATTTTTCATAATAATGAAATAATTCAAACGAATAATCCCAAATTATTATTACTAAAAACATTGTTGCTTCCTATACTAATTAAATTATATCAAAAGAAATTATTTTGTCAATTATTTTTTTTAAAAATTTAAAAAAAATTTTAAAATTTAGAATTTATCTTTTTATTCAAAATTTTTGTCATATTCTGCTATATGTAAATATCCTAAAAAATATTCAGATCAGTACTACAATGGTACTTATTTTAATATTTAAGCAAGAGGATACATTTTTTATCATTTTATAGATTTTATTTTATAACAAAAGCATAAAAAAAGATTTTTAGATGGGTTAATTAACACAAATTTTCTTTCAGATAATTAAATAGAAAAATTACCAGAATACCTACAACAAGTTGATTATAGATTTAGAGAAGAGTTACCATTGACACCTATTGGTAAATAGATTATTTATCATTAGAAATAGAAAACTTTATAATACAATTTTTATTCAATTTTAATAATGATAAAAATGAAGAAGAACAACTATAATGAATAGTTGTCCTTTTTGTTTGTCTGATAGAATTCTTCTACTACTTATTCCTTTTGTTAATTAAGTGACTTTACTACTCTTAACCTTACTGGTTTTAGTAATAAAAAAATGACACTCATTCGTTAGAATAGTGTCTTAATCAATGAAAATTGGTAGGCATTCAACTCGGAAAAACTGAATGTTCCCATTTTTATTTTATGCAAGATTTCTTGCTAGATACATAATAACATAAAAGAAATTTTTTTAAGTTTTTTTAAAATTTATCTAAGACTATGATTTAGCGCACATACTAAAAAGCAGCACAAATATATGAATTGAGACTGACTTAATTACTTGAATAAATATAACACATATTAAAAAAAGCTTGTACATTTTTTAAAATAATGAGACAATTTACAAGAAGATAATAGTACGTTGCTAAAGGGTGTTATAAATCATGCCATAAAAAGTTTTATTTAAATGACTATTTGTTTCCATTCTATTATTTATAAAAATAATATTATATAGAAAAACTAGTTTATTTAGAAGGTGATTATGAGGAGAAAATTAAAAGGATATTTCTAACAGAAACAATTCCTGATTGCATGGATGAAAAGTATGGTCCATCATTTATCAAATTTGTCTTTGACGAAAAAACTTTAAAAGATTTGTCAGAAGATTTTGAAAAAGAATATCAAATCGCATATAAATCTAGAGATATAATAACTTGTGAGACAATTTTAAAAGGGCAAAATACAATTGTTCATTTATGGAAAAATCTTTTGGAATACAAAAATGGCAGTGATGATGTTTTCATTCAAATTCATGATTCTAATAAATTCTTTTCTTATTTACAAGAATTAATTAATTTGTATTCACAAAGAAAGCACTATGCTTTATTAAATCCTAAAAATTTTATTCGTAGTATATGGCTACGTATGGATGCTGAAGATATCAATAATGTAGAAGGATTTTTACAAAAGCAAATGGTTTTTATAAAAAACGAGAGATTTCTTAATGATGGATGTGAAGTAGAATTTGCCCAAATAAACGAAAAGGATCGCTTAGTATACAAAATTAACGAGAATGAAGACTGGTTTGAGACAAACAAGAATATAATATTTTCGATTCTTCGAAAAAAAGTTTTACTATCTAGTGATTTATCATTTGAAGAATATTTAAAGTATTTTGACTCGGACGATGAGTATGATTTCCCAGCTATTCATTTTGCTTTCGCAAAAGAAAACAATCGCCCAACGTGTTTCTTGTATGGTATTCAACAACTCCCCAATAAACGAAAAGATGATGATATTAAAGAATTTATTCAACCAATTAGAAAAAAACTGAGAAACAAATATGTATCATCAGATATATTAATTGCCTTGAGCTTATTCTTTGATTTTTTATACAAAAAAGGAATAAAAGACGTTAATATTTCAACAATGCAGGTTTTAAATTATCAATTCCATGAACAACTATCTAAGAATTATCATTATAATCTAGATAAGTATTCAGAATACGAAAAGCAAAAAATCGAAGAAAGATATAATAGTGGTGATACAAGTGAAGAAGTTATAGAATATATATATCTTAAAAGAAATTCCAAAATGTACATGGATAGACAAGACGATATTAGTTACAACAAATCTGAACGATTAATAAATGCTATTATGGAATTATGTGAAAGATATCCAGTGTTAGACGTAACTAGTTACCCATATATAGAAGGCGAAAATATGCATATAAAAATAAATGGAGAAATAAATATATTAAATTCTAGCTCAAAAAAACAGAAGTTTTAAGTTATTTAATCTATATAGAATTGCAAAACATTAAAGAAGTTTAAAGCTTTTTTTGTTTATTTTATATTTTTTTCAAAATTTCTTTTCCTATATAAAAGAAATTTACAATAGCCAAAGCTATTATAATTTATATTGTCATGGGACTTGATTTTAATTGTTTACGAAATATTAGACAAATCTACGAATTGAGATTTGCTCAATTACTTGAATAAAATATAACATATATTTCAAGAAATGAAAAGATTTATCTCTTTTATAATAAAAGACTTTGAAAAACATGACAAAACTATGTATGTTCGATTGACACAGTGTATCATATATGCCACATTGTGCTTAGGAACATTTAGTTGTTGGATGTCTACCTTCTTATCTTCTAGAAGAAAGGAGGTTTGATAAAATGAAAACTAAAAC
>CADBNY010000103.1 GCA_902796215.1 uncultured Erysipelotrichaceae bacterium
GTATTAGCAAAAGTAACAATCAATGTCCAAATAAATAACCTTATTATTCTTTTCAATATCTTATTCATTGATTTCATCACCTTTCATAATTTTTGCAATTGAATCCTATCTTATAAAATAATATATCTTCTACTTTATTGTACAAAAAAAAAGATGTAACATCAATCTTTTTTTATATTCTTTATCTATTATTTTCATTTATATTATTTTCATTAATAAAACTTATTTTTAAGCATTCTCAGAAGTTCCTACATATCTTAGAAAGCGAATATCTTCTCGATTAACATCAATTCCAATCTCTGCAACACCTAATCCTCCTGATTCAACCATTACTCCGTCTCCCTCATACAATCCTACATGATAGCAGTTGGAATAGCTGTCATGATAATCATTTCCTTCATTTAGCTTTAAGAAGGCTATGACATCTCCTGGTTGAGCCTCTTCTGCTGGAACTTCTACAAAACCTTTATTGTAAGCGTCATATCCATCGTTGGTTACATTTCCCCAGTATTCCCAAGTACTTCCATAGAATCCTCCTAATCCTCTTTCTTGACCACTTGCTCCATTAAATAAAGCTTGATTATAGCAATAGCTTACAAACATTGCACAACCAAAACCTTCTCCATCTCCTTCTCTTGGTCCATAATGCATACTATTGTATGGTAATCCTAATTGGCTTTTTGCCGCATTCATCATTACTTCTATATTTTCTTGTGTTAATCCACCAGTTGGAGATATACTGTTGATTCCTGATGCTATAGCTGTTGCTGAAGCAGCAGTTAGTATTGTTGAAGATGCTGTTTCTAGGTAAGACTCTATTTGACTTTTTAGATTAGATAATGTTGATTCATGCATATTTATATTTGAGGCATAGGTATTCATTCCATTTGCATCATTATTGCTCTGTGCTTGATTGTACTTATTTCGTTCTGCTTCTATTAATTGTTTTGTGCTTTTATATTGCTCATATAAATCACAAGCTGAAGCCAAGGAAGTCATTTCCCCTTCTAAAGTACTCAAATATTCTGATTGAAACTCCTCTGCTTTTGCCACCAAACTGTCATGTGAAATTCCTTTCCAAGAAGAATTTAGGCTTTCTATTTCTGATTGATAATTTTTTAGATTGTTTTTTAAAGTATTTAAATCATTTGTAACTGTATTACTATTTACCATATAATCTCTTCCTTTTTCTTTAAAAAAAATCCTATTTCGGATCTAATTCTAATATTTCTATTTCCTCAACCATTGCCATTTGTTCTTCTGCTAATGACTTTAGTTTCCTTTTTAAAGTTCTCATGTTTTTTTCTATTAAATCAGAATTGTGTTCTATTTTATCAGCTCTTAAAAGTGCTTCGTTTACAATACGAGAAGCATTATTTTTAGCATCATTTATAATCATTTCTGATTCTTCTTGAGCTATCTTCTTCATATTATTATTTGTCTCTTCAGCTTGTTTTACTGCACTTTTTAAAATCTCTTCTAAATTTTCATAATGTTTTAATTTTTGTTTTAGCATTTCAATTTCTGAATTTTGCTTTTTTACTCTCGTAATAATGGCTTCTGTTTCTTTTATAACTTCACCGATAAAATCATTTACTTCTTTGCGATTATAGCCATTCTCTTCATAACTAAATTTTTCCATATAATCACCTCAGGAATATGGATTAATTTTTTTAAAAAAAGTCTTCGTCATCATCTTCTTTGGTTTCTTTTTTACTTCTGCTGGTTGCTTTATTACTTACATTATTATCTTCGCTAATTGTTCCTTCTACATTTACATTATTTGGAGTACATAAGAAAATTCCTCCACCTAATTTTTGTAGGTCCCCGCCAATTGCATAAATTGTTCCATATAAGAAATCTACAATTCTCTTTGCTTGATCAGGAGTTACTCTTTTTAAATTTACTACTACTGCATTTCTATTTTTTAGATAGTCTGCTATTTGTTGGCTTTCTGAATATGCTCGTGGTTCTAATAGCATCATCTTTGATCCTGCGATTCCATTTTGAGCGTGAAATTCTTCCTTTGATGTTGTATAGTAAGCCTCATCTGATGTTTTTTCTGAAACAGTTTCTTCTCCACCAAAAAAACCTTTTAATTTATCTTTCATTTTAATTCCTCCATTTAAATTTCTTTATACTATTATATCTATATCTTACTGTATTTTATTTTATCACACTTTTTTTAAAAGAAAAAGACTAAATTTTCAATTTACATTTCTCTATCTTTTTTTATTCTGATTTTTCTTTATTTATAAAGTTATTATATCAGATAACAAAAAAAGATGAGAAGTCTCATCTTAAATAGATCTATTTTTATGCTTGTTGAATATATTTTGATTGTATTGGAACTACTTGATTTATTTGAGGAGTACCTGCTCCTTGTGATATTCCTTGACTTTGTGCTACTACGGGTGCTTGATTTTGATTTTGAATTATCCCTTGAACTTGCTGATACTGATTATTTTGTGCTTGAATGGGTTCTTCTTTTTTATACCATACATTTTCTAAATCTACGTTGTTTGATAATGGTCTTGGATTAGGTATATCAATATACATTATTGTTGGTACTTTAAAAGCTGAGCCAAATGCTATACAATTTCCTGGCTTTAAGTTTTTTAACTGTAATACTATTTCACTTGATATATTTGGTACCATTTCTTTTATATATTGTAAATCTACTGGATGTAGGGTTCTTAAAATTAGGAAATTCATACACTGAGATACACAAGTATCTGATAATTCACTTGGTCTTTGAGTAATTAAAACGAGAAATACTCCATATTTTCTTCCTTCTTTGGAAATTCTTTCAAAGATATTGTATCCTAGTAATTCAATATCATTATCATGTTGAACATATCTGTGAGCTTCTTCAATAACTATATGGAATGCTCTGCTTCCTCTTGGTTTTAATGTACTTGCTTTTAAGAATATCATTCTTGATAGTATCTTTGTAATTACTTTGGCAATACGGTCATCAATATAATTTATATTAAAATTAATTATTTGCGCTTTTGTTTGATTTTTTTCATCCCATAATAAGTCTTCTATATATTGGTCTCTAGTTACATATTTGGGATAAGAGAAGTAATGTCTATTATCTCCAGTTGCTAAAGTGTGAAGACGAACACTCATAACATTAGCATTATCAAATACTTTATTACTTTTTAAAATACCTTCACTAATTAGAGCAAAGTCCATAGCTAGTTCTAAGTCATTTAAATTATAGTATGGATTTAATTCATCTGGTGGGATTTCTAGTGTATCTTCAACAATATATGTTCTGACAAACTCGACAACTAGTTCCATTTCTTGCATTTTCCCGGTTTTATCAATGAAAAGACATTGTCTAAAAGTTCTGGTGTATCCGGGTTGAACAATTGGTGTTTCTAAATTTAGTGTTGGAGTATTAAATTTTGTGAGAACTCCCATAACTTGATCTCTAATTTTTGTGGATTCCATTCCACTTAATAATATATCTTGTAAAGCCCTAGCAATAATATCATTTTTTCTTATAATAACTTTTTCGCTACTACCAGTAAGAATTGGTACTAATTTTAATGTTTTTTCTATAATTGGTAATTGATTTGGTGTAGTAGCATCTAATAATAATGCTAAATCATCTACATCTAATAACCAAACTGGTATTCTTAATATTTCTGTTTCTGGCTCTATAATGTTTGTAGTGTATGTTTTATAACTTAGTTTTGGATTTTTTTCATGTAGATTTTCAAATGCGTGGGTATATTCTCCATAAGCGTCAAAAAAGAATAAAGATGAATTTAAAGGAACATTTTCACTACCTGTATATAATTTTTGAAAAATGGATGCTACGGCACAACTTTTTCCTGAACCAGTATTTCCTAATATTGAAAAGTGGGTATTAAAAAAATCATTAATTGGAACATTTATTTTATATCCTTCATAAACATTACTTGTTCCAAAATTGGTATATCCAAAATCTAATTGTTGTTTTCCATAAATCATTTCTAATTCTTCAAGTTTTATCATTCTTATATTTGATTTAAAAGATGGTTTTAAGCCTACTCCGGATAGAAAAACCCCATTATTGATTTCACCTACTATGTTAACAATCATTATTTCTTTATTTGCTTCGGCTATTTCACCTACTATTTTTTTTCCGCGATTGTCTTCAAAGACAACATGTAAGTTTATTAGATTTGGTTGTTCACTAATATCAATATTTAGTTGAATTTTTACTCTGTTGTCAATAATTTCTTCTATCTTGCCTAGCATCAAATCACCCTCTATTCTTATTTAGTATATCATACCCTGTTTTTTTTTTAAAGTTTTTACTTTTAAATTTTTAGGATATTTTTATAGAGAATAATTAGTAAAGACCATGAATTTTTTTACGATCTATATCTGTTAAATTATCCATTATCCATATACCATCTGTTTTTGTTAGGCTAAAAGTCATTTCATACTTTATTTTATTATTTACTTTTTTTAATTCTTCTAATTTGTATTCCATATATGTTTTTTTATTATTTTCTTCTTTTGTTTCTTTAAATTCATCTATATGATCTTCATAATATTTTTTTGATTTATTAATAGAGGTTTTGTAATCTAAGACTTCAATTTCTACATCTACTGTTGCATGATTTTTTTCTACTTCTTCATTTTTTATTTTATATGATAGGTTTTGATATTGTTTTTCAAGTAGTGACTGGTATATTTCTTTTTCTTCTTTTGTCATAGAAGTGTCTTCTTTTAAAACCTCTTTTAATTCTTTTACTACATCTGTATCCATTTTTTGATATTTTCCTAAAAAGCTTTCTACTTTGCTTGTTGGAGTGTTCATTGTATTTTCACAACCTATTGTAAAGATAATGGCAATAAATATTGGTATTAATATTTTTTTCATAAAAAAACCTCCCATTTCTAGTTTGAGAGATTTTTTTTGTTTTATACTTCTTTTATATATATAGCTCCACTTGCATTATCTCTTCCACAAAATGGAATAACATAGTTTGCTGTATACTTTCTTTTTAGATAAAGTGGGACGTGTAATTTTTGATCTACATTTACGGCTTCATTAATAATTTTTCCTAGAAGACGTTCTTTTGAAGTCCAAGTAATTAATCGCTTTATTTTTGAATCTGTAATGTTATCTGTTACTCCGTCTGTTAGTAATAGTATAATATCATAGTCATTTTCTATAACAGTTGAGGTAATCTTACATAATTCAGGACAAATACCAATGCAAGCAGTAATAATACTGTTATTTGCAAAATAACGTAAGTGGTCTTTTTTTACTCCACCATATTTATAATAATCCCAGACATCAGAGTCATCTTCTGTTATTTGAATTAATCGTCTATTTTTATATATATATAATCTGCTATCACCAATGTTTAAAATTAGGGTATTTTTTTTATTAATTAGAGCTAAAGTTAAAGTTGTTCCTAAATTGTCTTCACCATATTTTTTTATTAAGTTTGTATTTAATGATTTTATATATTTTCTTAATAATTCTTCTGTTTTTTCTGTATCAATTAGAGTTCTTACATCTTTGTTACAAAACCAACGATTTAATGCATTTACAATATAATTAGAAGCTATTTCTCCATGTTTTTTTCCACCCATTCCATCTGCAGCAATCAATAGTTTAAAATTTTTATTTCTAGGGTGTCTTATTGCTAGAACGGCATCTTCGTTTTTATCTCTTACTAAGCCTATGTCTGTTTTTGTTTCTAATATTTCCATAAAGAACTCCTTCTTCCTTATTATTATAGCAATTCTCTTTTAAAAAGAAAAGAAAAAAA
>CADBNY010000104.1 GCA_902796215.1 uncultured Erysipelotrichaceae bacterium
GCAAATCTTCTGGAATCTTTTTTTATTTTTGCTATTACTTCTTCTAATGGTTCTTCTTTATATAAGTAATTATAAAACTCTTTATAACCTATTCCACTATTTAAAATTCTTGATACTTTATATTTTTCTTTCAAGGAAGTTACTTCATCTAATAGACCATTTTGTATCATAGTATCTACTCTTTTATTAATTCTTTCATATAAAATATCTCTGGAGGTTGTTAGGCCAATAACTTTAATTGGATATAGACATTTATCTTTATAATTTGTTATTTCTTCATTATTTTCTAATTTATTTAATAATCGTACTAGTCTTTGACGATTTTTTGTTTCTTTCAATTCTATTTGATATTGTTCAATCTTTTCTACTAGTTCTTCATTGGTTAATTCATCATAATTGTTTTTCGTGGTTCCTTCTGTAAATCGATAATCATATAAAGCTGATTTTATATATAGACCTGTTCCTCCAACAATGATGATTCTTTTCTTCTTTTTTAATAACTCATCAATTATTTTTCTAACAGCTTTTTGATAGTTAAAGACAGAATATTCTTCTTCAACATTTACAATATCTATTAAATGATGAGGAACTTCTTCTTGTTCTTTTTTTGTTGGTTTGGCGCTTCCAATATTTAAATCTTTATAAATCGCTACACTATCACCATTTATAATTTCTGCATTTAACTTTTTTGCTAGTTCAATACTTAACTTTGTCTTTCCAACTCCTGTTGGTCCAACTATTACAATAATCTCTTCCATTTTATCATCCTTTTCTAATCTAATTGTCGCTTAAAAAGACGCTCTAATTCATATTTTGTATATGTAATAATTGTTGGTCTACCATGTGGACAAGTAAATGGATTTTCACAATAGCGAATATTTTCTAATATCCATTCTTCTTCTTCTTTGGAAATATAAGTGTTTGCCATGACAGACATACGACAAGCAGTAGTTGCTGCCATTCTCCAAATAAATTTATCTAAATCAAAGGATCCTTTTTCAATAACCATATCAATAATTCGTCTTATGATGTCTTCAGATCTATCTTCTGGTATCCAACTTGGATGGGTACGAATGATAATTGTATTTCCTCCGAATTCTTCTACTTCAAGACCTTGATCTTTTAATACTTGGAAGCGATCTTTGGCTAAAAGATATTCATCTGGACGCAATTCAATCTTTATAGGAATTAATAAATCTACTGGTTTTTTATTTTCTTTCATCTCTTTTAATACTTTTTCATAATTAATTCTTTCTGCTGCGGCATGTTGGTCAATTAAATACATACCGTCTTCATTTTCTGCTACAATATACGTTAATAAAACTACACCTCTAGGAATCATCTTTTTTATGCGTGCTTCTTTTTTATATTTTATTTGTTCTTCTTTTGACTCTTCTATTTTATTTTCTTTTGTGCTTTCTTCATATTTCTTTTTTTCTTCTTGTACTTCAAAATCTAATTTTATTTCTTCATAGTTTGCAGTTGATATTTCTTTATCTTCTTTTTCTTCTTTTAGAGAAATTTGTCTGTGTACTTCACTTACTGAATAACTATCACGAACACTAACTTCAGGAATTAAAGTTAGTTCTTCTAGTCTTTCATTTATTTTTTTTGTTATTAGTTCTTTTAAGGTATCTAGTTTAGAAAATTTAATATCCATTTTTGTTGGATGAATATTAATATCTATTAAGATTGGATCAACATCTATATTGAGGATAATAACAGGGTATCGGTCTTTATGAATATAAGTGTGATAGCAATCAATGATGCATTTATTTAATTCATTATTTTTAATAACTCTGCCATTTACTAGTGTAGTTATTGAATTACGATTTGGTTTTGTTACTTCTGGATATGATATATACCCATGAATATAATAATCATCATTTTCTCCTTCAATTGGAATCATTTTTTTGGTAATATCTATTCCATATATTTCATAAATAACTTTTAATAAATCACCATTTCCATCTGTTTTTAATAATACTTTATCATTATTTATTAAAGTAAATTTTATGTTTGGATAAGATAAAACCATTTTGTTCATATATTCTACGATATTAGCAAGTTCTACATATAAGTTTTTTAAATACTTTAATCGAACTGGGGTATTGTAGAACAAATCACTAACTGTAATTGTTGTTCCTTGTTGTAGGTCAGAACGTTCTACTTTCATGTTTTCTCCACCAGTTAATGTTAGTTTTGTTCCTACTTTGCCATTACTTGTTTTCAAACAAATATTAGAAACACTGGCAATTGATGGTAGTGCTTCCCCTCTAAATCCTAGTGATTCTATATAAAATAAGTCTTCTAAGTTTTTTAATTTTGATGTTGCATGGCGTTGAAAGGCTAGACGAGCATCTTCTTCATCCATTCCTATTCCATTATCACTTACTTCTATTTGTTTTACTCCTGAATCTACTAGTTTTACTGTTATTTCGGTACTTTCTGCATCTATGGCATTTTCTACTAGTTCTTTGACAACATTCATCGTTTTTTCTACTACTTCTCCGGCTGCTATCTTGTTGGCAAGGACTTCGTTCATTACTTGAATTTTACTCATCTGTTCTCACATCCATTCACTTTATGCATTACATGTTGATGTTTCTGTTTTCCCATCTTTTGTGTATGTTATATTTTTTAAAGAACAACATAAATTTACTGTGAAATCATTTTTATCTAATTTATTTAAGTCACCAACTTCTTTGGTGATTTTTACTGTTCCTGTGCATGTTCTTTCTTTATTTCCTGGATCCTTTGTTGTTTCTAAGTATTCATTTTCTACTAAAGTATTAAAATCTACTTGAGTTGCAGTAGGATGATCCATTAAATAAGATTCTGTTGCGGAAATAGCTGAACTTGCTAAAGTGTCATATGCCTTTTCTCTCGTACTAGTAATATATCTAAAATATGTATTAAAAGCAAGTCCTGTTAATATTCCTAATATTACTATGGTTGCTAATAATTCTATCATTGTAAATCCTTTATTATTTTTCTTCATTTTTTACCTCTTTTACTTTTCTTTTTCTTCTAAATGCTTTTTTAAGTTTTTAGCAATATCTGTTCCTACTATTGTTGCTAAATCTTCCATTGGGGCTTCTTTTATTTTTTTTAGGGAACCAAATTTTTTTAATAGTTCTTTTTTTCGTACTTCACCTATTCCTGGAACAACATCTAAGATGCTTGATAAAGCTCCTTTTGATTTAATATTTCTATGATATGTTATGGCATATCGATGAACTTCTTCTTGTATTCTTGTTAAGAATAAGAATAGCTTAGAATCTTTATCTACTTCTAGTATATCATAATTTTCATTTATAATTTGGTTTGTTTTATGTTTTTTATCTTTTACAAGTCCAATAATAGGAATCTTTAATCCTAATGAATCTAATACTTCTTTGCAAGCACTTACTTGTAGTTTTCCTCCATCCATAACAATTAAATCTGGAGTATACATTTCATTCATTAGTGTTTTAAAATATCTTCTATAAATAACTTCTTTCATGGCGTTTAAATCATCTTTTACTTCTGTTGATATTTTGTATTTCCTATATAAATCTTTGTTTGGTAGAAAGTCATCAAATACAACCATACCTCCTACATAGAAAGTTCCAAATAAATGTGAATTATCGAAAGACTCCATTCTTCTTAATTCTTTTAATCCTAATAAATTCTTTAATTCTTCTAGGGCTTTTCTTCTTTCATTATCATCTTTTTTTAATGTTTCTTCTTGTAATTCTAATTGTTCTTTGGCATTTTCATATCCTAACTCTAGAAGATTTTTTAATTTTCCTTTTTGTGGAGAGGTTACTTTTACTTTAAAATAATCTTCTAATAATTCTTTTTCTATTTCATTTGGAACTAATAATTCGTGAGGAATAATTCCTTTATCATAAAATTTTATTAAGTATTCCGTTACTTCACTACTAATATCTCCTAGTGATGAAATAATTTCATTATGTCTTCCAAATAATAAACCTTCTCTTATAAAGAATATTTCTATACTTAAATAATTATTTTCATAATAATAATTTACTAAGTCAAAGTTATAGTTCTTATTTAAATCAATCTTTTGTTTTCTTAAAGTTGTATTAATATCTGAAAGCATATTTTTTAATTCTAAAGCTCTTTCATAATTCATAGAATCTGATGCAATAGTCATTTCTTTTTCAATCTTTTCGGTAACGATTGATGCATCTCCTTTTAGAAAGGAAATAATTTCTTTTTTCATTTCATCAATAATATCTTTATCAATTTTCTTTTTGCAATATCCTAGACATTCATGAATATGATAGTATAGGCATAGTTCTTTTTTCATTTTATCGCATTTTCTTAAAGGATATAATCTATTTACGATATTTACTGTTTTTCTTGCTGCTGATACATTTGGATATGGTCCATATAAGTGATTCTTATTTTTCTTTCTTTTTACATTTCTTACTACTTTTAATGTGGGATACATTTCATTTGTTAATTCTATATATGGATAAGATTTATCATCGCGAAGTAAAATATTGTATTTTGGATCATATTTTTTTATTAAAGTAATTTCTAGAATTAGACTTTCTAATTCTGATGAGGTGACAATATATTCAAAGTCTTCTATTTCATCTACTAATAATTTTGTTTTTCCGGTTAGAGTTCTTGTAAAATAGCTTCTTAATCTTCTTTGAAGATTTTTTGCTTTTCCAACATAAATAATAACTCCGTCTTTATTCTTCATTTGATAACTACCTGGTTTTGTTGGTACTAAAGCTAATTTTTCTTTAAAGTTTTTCATCTTATCACGTCCTCAAATCAAATAAATTATAGCATGAAAAGAAAAAAGAGTTAAGACTCTCTTTTAAGTTACTTTTTTTATATTCATTATTTTTTGTTTTGTAAAATCTTTAATGCTATCTAAATAATCAATAAATTCTCTATAATTTAAGATACTATAATCAGTAATTCTATTAATTTTGTCTCGATCTAAATCAGCATATTTATCATAAATGTTAATCACTTCAACACCAGCGTTTTTACTTGCTAAAACACCAGTATAAGAATCTTCAATTATTAAGCATTCATTTGGTGTAGCATTATAATGTTGCATTATCATATTATAAATTTCAGGATCAGGCTTTTTCTTTTTTACATCTTCTTTTCTAATAATTAAGTCAAATACTTCTGATATATTTAATTGATTTAACATTTTCTGATTCTTTTTAGAATAGATATCCAATTGAACTTGAGTTGTCATTGTTGCTAATACTAAAGTAACTCCTAAGTCTTTTAATTTTAATATTAATTCTACAACTCCTGGTTTAAAATCTATTTCTTGTAATACTTTATTAGACATATCCCATCTAATTTTGAGTAATTTTTCGGGATTTTTCATACTAAGACCATATTTTTTTATTAAATATGTACAATACGCTAAATATATATCACTATCTTGATTAGAATGAAGAAAATTATCTCTTTCTCTTTGTATATCATCTAAATCAACTGTTATTCCTGAATATTTTTCTATTATATATTTATCAGTTATATTCCATACTCCAATAGAGTCAATCAAAGTTCCATCCATGTCAAAGATAATATATTTCTTGTTTTTTA
>CADBNY010000105.1 GCA_902796215.1 uncultured Erysipelotrichaceae bacterium
GGGTTTATTTCTAAAATAATTGTTAAAGGTATTCCAATTATTAAGCAGATTGTTATAGCTAATTTTATTATTTTTCTTATGTTTTTTTGATTTTTGTTTTTATATTCTCTTGTTAGGGAAGGAAGTAGTGCTTGGGATATTGCTAGTGTAAAAAAGGATGGAAGTAGAATTAGTGGTAGAGCATATCCGGTAATGATTCCATATTCTCTTGTAATTGTTTTGATATTATATCCTGATTTTAAAAGTGTATTTGTTAAAATGATTGGTTCTAGAAACATTCCAATACTTCCAATTAATCGGGATGCTGTAGTTGGAATACTTATTTTTAAGCTTTCTTTTATATATGATTTATTTGGAAGAAAATCTTTTTTTGTAATTTTAATGTTTTTGGGGAGAAAAAAGAAGAGAGTGATTGTAGATATTATTTCGCTAATAACATTTGAAAGGATTAGAAATGATACTGTATATTTTAGTCCATATGGAGTAATATAGGGAATGCCAAATTTTATTATTGCTAAACGTACTATATCTTCAATAATATTAGAAAATACATGGGGAAACATTTTTTCGTGTCCAAAAAAATAACTTCTAGCAATACTAGAAAGAGTTGTAAAGGGAATAACAAAAGCAATTGATAAAATGCTATAATAGGTATCTTTATTATGTAATAAGTTTTTACTAATATAAGGGGATAATAAAATAATGAACAGTCCTAAAAATAAATTTATTAATATTAGAATTGGTAAAATTGAAAAAAATAGATTTTTTGTATTTCTTTTTTCTTCTGATATTAGTTTTGCTAAAGTTAGGGGAAATCCGAATTGACTAATATTAATTAAAAGCATGAAAGTAGGAAGTACTAGCATATACATACCTAAACCTTCAGTGCCAATTTCTCTTGCCATGACTATTTTTATAATCATTCCAAGGACTTTTGTTATGAGGCTTCCTATTAATAATATAATTGTTGATTTTATAAATTTTCTTTTCATAATTTATTTTATTGAAAAAGATGTATCTTTATGTTAAAAAGTGTGTTATGATTTTTTTAGAAATAAAGATTTGAGAAGATGTAAATCGAACATAGTATTTGTTTTGTAAAAAAATATGTAAAAAGAAAAATAATTGGTCAATCTTTATTGATTTCTTTTTGGAATTCTTTTTTTCTGTGATAGACTTATAATAGAGGTGGAAGTAATGAAGGATTTGTTAGTGTTTTTATCGTCAAAAGAGGCAATTATTGTTTATTTTGTTGCTGCCTTGGCTTGTTTTTTATGTGTTGTTATTTATTATGTTGAGAAAAATAATGTTCGTTTAAAACAAAAACATAATACGAGGGAATTAAATAGACTTGTTAGTCAGATAAAAGAGGAGACACAAGACGATGAAATAGTTTCAATCTCTTATGAAAAGCCTGTTTTAGAGCAAATGCCTGAGAGTATAGAACCTATTGTTGTAGAAGAAAAAGTAGTTTCTGATTCAAATACTCCTTTAGTAGAAGAATTGGTGCAGGAAGTATATTCTCAGCCTGATGTTTTTGCAAAAGAAGAGGCTATGGTGGCAGATGATAATCCTTCTGAAGTTGTTATTTCTGATAATATTATTAATATTGATCAGTTACCTGTTGAAAATGCTCATGATGAAGAAATTCAATATACAACAATTGAGCCTTCTGTTTCTGAAGCACAAGAAGAGTTAAAAAAGTTAACTGAAGAGTTAAAGAGTCAAGCAGAAGTACAACCCGAAAATATTGAATTAACAAATTTTGAAGAGGAACAAGAAGAAAATGCTATTATTAGTTTGGAAGAACTTGTTTCAAAGAGTAAAAATTTATATGAGAAGAATGAATTAAGTCAATATGCTGATGAAGGTGATGAACCAATTAGTTTGCAAGAATTAGAGAAGAAAGTAGGAAGCCAAGCTACATCTTATACAGATACTTTTGTTATTGAAAATGTTATTCCTGAAGAAGATAAAAAAGAAGTTGAGAAAACTATTTTGGAAGAAAATTCTGTTCAAGTTACAAGAGAAAATACTCAACAAGTTGTTGTAGAAAATGCTTCTGTTAATAAGAAATTTAAAAGTAGTCCTATTATTTCTCCAATTTATGGTATTGAAGAAGAGTCTAAGAATGAGTCTGATTTAGAATTAGAAAATACAGCTAATTATGAAAAGTTAGATGCTGAAATTAAAAAAACTACTGAATTTTTAATGACTCTGAAAGAATTACAAAAACGATTAGATTGATTTTTTAGAAAGTGGATTTATTCACTTTTTTTCTTTGGAATAGAAAGGATTGCTTGACAAAATATATTCCTATGATAGTATATATTGCATCAGTTAGGAGATGTTTACATGAAAGATAATTATTGTGAAAAAGAAAAGAAATGTGTTCTTGATTCAAATTGTTATATTCAAGA
>CADBNY010000106.1 GCA_902796215.1 uncultured Erysipelotrichaceae bacterium
TCTTCTGGAGTTCTCATCTTTTTTTTCATTTCCACAACTTCCTTTCTCTTTTTATTGTATCAAAAAAGTAGACTGTGTGTTTTTACATTGTCTACTTTTAGTTTATCACTCCACTATGTAAGTTTTTATATACCTACAGAACATATTGAAAGTATAGTTTGTTTAGTAGATTCTCTAAAAGAAGAAATAATAAAATATGGTGAAAATAAAAGAATAGCTAATGCTGAAACAGCAACATATATAAACAAAGAAAAAGAACAATATAAATGCTTGTGGACTGATAATGAAAGTAAAAGAATGATTCAAGAACTAGAAACAGCTATTTTTAAAATTAATCCAGAACTAGAAAAAATATATATGGAGTCTATGAATAGAATTATTCAAGAAGAAACTGACAAAGCTCTTGAGGAATATATAAATTCTACTCGATTATCGGTAAAAACATTACAAGAAAAATATCCAAAATTATTTGATGAAACAGGAGAATTTACAGAAGAAGGAATTCAATTAATTATGTCACTAATTAACCAATATGCTCCAGATATGGCAAACAATGAAATCAAAAAGCGCTAATATATTTTGTTCAAAAAATATAAAAAAATCGATAGAACTAATAGAAATATTAGTTTTTTTTTAATGTTTACTATTAGACAAAAAATTGTATTTATTATATAATAAAAAGAGAATTTTATAGGAGGTATTATGAATATAATCAAAGAACGAAAAAAAATAAATCGTGCTATTAGAAAAGCCAAGATAATATTCTTAATGGCCCATAAAAATTTAGATTTAGATGCTTTAGGAAGTTGTATAGGAATGGATCAACTTTTAAAAAGACGTCGAAAAAAAGTCTATATTATAATTGATGATAAAGAACATGAAGCTGGAGTAGAAAAGGTATTAAGAGAATTAGATGGGTGTATAGAAGTTATAAAAAGTGAAAATATTGATGAATACAAGTCTGAACAAGAAAATAAAAATTTATTAATAATATTAGATACCAATAAAAAAGAACTTGTACAAAATGAAAAAGTTTTAAAACAATTTAAAAACAAATTAGTTATCGATCATCATGGATTAGGAAAAACAACAATTAAAGATGCAATTATCATTGATGACAAAAAGACATCAAGTACTTGTGAAATGATAACAAATTTAATAGAACACTATGAAGTAGAAATAGATTCATACTACGCTACAATCTTATTAGCAGGTATTGTTCTAGATACCAATAACTATACTTTAAACACATCAGCAGAAACTTTTTATACATCTTATTATTTAACTTCACTAGGAGCCAGTGCCAAAAAAGTTCAATATTTATTAAAACAAAATATAGAAGAATACACAGAAAGACAAAAGCTGTTATCTGGAATTGAAACAATTAATGGGAAAATAGCATTTACAAAAGCAACGCCAAATACCCAATATCGTCGCGAAGATTTAGCAAAAGTAGCTGATACTTTACTATTCTTCAATAATATTGAAGCATCATTTGTTATTGGAAAAATAGGAAAAGATATAATAGGAGTAAGTGCTAGAAGTTTAGGAAGTTATGATATTTTAAAAGTATTAGAAAAATTAGGAGGTGGAGGAGATTCGGCCGGAGGTGCTGCATCTTTTGAAAACACTACAATTAGCAAAGTAGAACAAGAATTAAAGAAAATCATAAAAGAAATAGGTGAGTAATATGGAAGTAATTTTTATTAAAGATTTAAAAAATCAAGGTAAAAAGGGACAAATTAAAAAAGTAAAAGATGGATATGCTCAAAATTATTTAATAAAGAATGGATATGCTATCATAAAAAATAAAGAGAATCTTGCAAAATTAAATAATGAAATGAAAAAAAAGGAACAAGAGGCTGAAATAAAAAGGAAAGATGCTCTTGCACAAAAAACAAAATTAGAAAAGGAAGTACTAGAATTTAAAGTAAGAACAGGGACTGGAGATAAAGTTTTTGGAAGTATCAGTGTAAAACAAATAAAAGAAGCGCTAGAAAAAAAGAGCTATAAAATAGAAAAAAGTATGATTAAAATATCTACTCCAATTAGTTCTTTAGGATTTCATAATGTAGAAATTGAATTATATTCAGATGTTTATGCTACAATAAAAGTTCACGTAATAAAATGAGGTGATAATAAATGCCAGCACGAGTATTACCAAACAATATAGAAGCAGAAGAATCGGTATTAGGAGCTTGCTTCTTATCAAAATATGCACTTCAAAAAGCTTCAGAAGCATTAATGCCAGAAGCATTTTACAATGAAAAAAATGGTAAAATCTTTTCTGCTATGATTTCATTAATAGAAGAAAAAACACCAATTGACATTACAACAGTTACAAGTTATTTAAAAAAGAAAAATGAATTAACAGAAGTTGGAGGAGTTGAATATTTAACTGAAATATTAAATTATGTTCCAACAGCAAGTAATATTGATTTCTATATAAAAAATGTTGAAGAAACATATTTACTTAGAAACTTAATCTCAACAGCAGAGGAAATCGCTAGTGAAGGATATCGAACAGATGAAACAGTAAATGAGATATTAGATAATTCAGAAAAAAAAATATTAAACATCGTAAAGAATAGAAAAGCTAGTGAATTTAGAAGTATTAAAGACGTTTTAATAAAAACTCAATCAGACCTAGAAAGATTATCAGAAAATAAAGGGGAAATTACAGGATTAGCAACCGGTTGGTATGATTTTGACCGATTGACTACAGGTCTTCATCCAAATGAATTTATAATTATTGCAGCAAGACCAGCTATGGGAAAAACAGCTTTTGCTTTGAATTTAGCAACTCATGTTGCAATGAATCAAGACAAATCTGTTGCTTTATTTAACTTAGAAATGAGTGCAGAACAATTAGCAATGCGTATTTTATCATCATTAGGACAATTAGACGGATTCAAACTAAGAACAGGAAATTTAATGAATCAAGATTGGAAAAGAATTAATGAAGCAGTTTCTCAATTATCAAACACCAATCTAGTAATAGATGATACCCCAGGAATAACAATAGGAGAAATTAGAGCCAAATGTAGAAGATTAGCAAGTAGTGAAAAAGGTCTTGGATTAATATTAATTGATTACTTACAATTAATATCAGGAGGAAAAAATTATGGAGCAAACCGACAGCAAGAAGTATCAGATATTTCAAGAAGTTTAAAAACATTAGCCATGGAATTAGGGGTTCCTGTTATCGCTTTATCACAACTTTCTCGTGGTGTAGAAGCAAGAGAAGATAAAAGACCATTAATGAGCGACTTAAGAGAATCTGGTTCTATTGAACAAGATGCTGATATTGTAATGTTTTTATATAGAGATGATTATTATAATAAAGAATCTCGAACAGAAGATAATAATAGTATTAGTGAATTAATCATAGGAAAACACAGAAATGGGCCAACAGCAACAATAGAACTATTATTTAAAAAGAATACATCAACATTTTTAAATTTAAGAAAAGAAAGAAATACGGAGGGGAATCTAAGTGAATAAAAAATGTAAAGGAATGATTGCATTATCTCTTATTTTATCTTTATTTTTCACAACAGGTTTTACTAATTTTTCAAGTAAACCGAAAAATGTATATAGAGTATATTTAAAAGGAAAAACATTAGGATTAGTAAAATCAAAAAAAGAACTGGAAGATTATATTGATAAAAAAGAAGAAGAAATAAAGAAAAAATACAAAGTAGATAAAGTTTATGCACCAGAAGATTTAGATATTGTAAAAGAAATAACTTTTGATGATAAAATTAAATCGAATCAAGAAATCTATGAAGAAATAAAAGACATATCTCCATTCACAATTAATGGATATACAATAAAAATAAAAGGTTTGGATAGTAAAAATGCTGAAGGAAAAGTTATAAAAGGAAAAACTCAAAAAATTTATGTTTTAGAAAAATCCGTTTTTACAGAATCTATAGAAAAAACAGCGAAATCTTTTATTTCATCAGAAGCATATGATAATTATGCAAACGGAACACAAAAAGAAATAATCGATACTGGAGTTATAATAGAAAAAATATATTTAAAAAATAAAATAACAATAAAAAAGTCTAAGATTCCAGTAAATGCAGACATCTACCAAAATGTAGAAGATTTAAGTAAATATTTACTTTTTGGAACAACAGATTCTCAAGCAACTTATACAATACAAGACGGTGATACGATTAGTGATGTTGCTTTCAATAATAAAATTTCTGTAGAAGAATTTTTAATTGCAAATCCAGATTTACAAGATGAAAAAAGTCTATTATCCCCAGGACAAGTAGTTACTTTAGGAATTTTAAAACCGCAAATAAGCGTAGTAGAAGAAGACCATATTGTAAAAGATGAAGAACAAAATTATACAACAAAAACAGAAGAAGATCAAAATCAATATACAAATTATTCTGTAGTAAAACAAGCAGGAGAAAAAGGATTAAACAGAGTAACTCAAAAAATTCAAAAAGTAAATGGCGAAACTGTATCAGTTGTAGGAATTGATTCATTAACTGAAGTTTTAAAAGTTCCAGTTGAAGAAGTTGTTGTAAAAGGAACAAAGGAGCAACCACGTGGATGGAGCGGAGGATATGGAGATTTAATTGTTACAAAAGGAATGTTTGGTTGGCCAGCAACATGTTCAACAATATCCTCACCATTTGGATGGCGCTGGGGATCATTACATGATGGTACAGATATAGCAGGATGCGGATATGGATCAAATATTTTTGCAGCAGAATCAGGAACAGTTGTAACAGTAAGTTATAAATATGATAATGGGCAATATATTACAGTAAAACATGATAATGGATATTATACAATGTATGCTCACCTTTGTAGCGGGTGTACATATGTAAAACAAGGAGATAGAGTTCAAAGAGGACAAGCTATCGGAGGTATGGGACAAACTGGATTTGCAACAGGAGTTCATCTACACTATTCTATTTGGACAGGTCCACCATATGCAGGAGGAAGGGCTCTAAACCCTATGAGTTTTTATTAAAATGAAAATAAAAGTTTTAGCAAGTGGTTCAAAAGGTAATTGTTCAATAGTACTATGTGAAAAAACCAATTTGATTATAGATATGGGAATTTCTTATTTAACTTTAAAAAGAAGTTTAGAAGAAAATTCTCTTTCTTTTTCAAATTTTTCAGGAGTTCTAATAACACATTGCCATAAAGATCATATAAAAGGTTTGAGCTCATTAGTAAAACATACCAACATACCAGTATATATTCCAAAAGAAATGTATGAAAGTTTAAAAGAATTTGTTCCATATCAAAACTGTATTTTTTTAGAAGAAAAAGATATGATAAATGATGTAAAAGTAGAATTAATACATACTTCACATGATGCACCATCATCAGTAGGATTTATTATAGAATACAATGAAAAAAGCTTAGTATACGTAACAGATACAGGTTATATAAATCGTAAATATTTATCTAAAATGATTGGAAAAGATATCTATGTTATAGAAAGTAATCATGATGAAATAATGTTGATGGATGGACCATATCCAAGGTTTTTAAAAGAAAGAGTTATTAGTGATAAAGGACATTTATCCAATAATACAACAGCTAGATATTTAAAAAAGATAATAGGCCCCAATACAAAAAAAATTATATTAGCCCACTTAAGTGAAACAAATAATACCAAAGAAAAGGCACTAGAAGCAATACAAAAACAAAATTTTCCAAAAGAGATAAGTATAAGTGTTGCGAATCAATATGAAGAAAGTGAAATGATTGAAATATAATATGAAAAAAATTTTATTAGATGAATTAAAAGATACCTGTATATTACATTTTACCAATAATAATAATTTAGCAAAAATTGAAGAAGAAGGATTAATACCATTAATAGGACAAAATGCCCAAGGAATAGAAAAGAATCCGAAAATATTCTTTAGTAAAGGAAAAAAAGGAGCTTTAGAATTATCAGAAGTATGGATGAGATGGCTAATGAACCGAATATTTGGAGAAAAAGATAGAATAGGGATATATCAAAATACTTCTATTAAAGAAAGAAGGATATTACTTGAAAAATGGTTCAAAGAATTTTTATCAGGAGATTATTTAAAAGATACTGAAAAAAAACAAATTTTATTTGATTACTATTTTTACTATTTAGAAGAAAGAATATATTTAACATTAGATATAAAAGATAAAGAAGAATATGATTCATCAGCAATAGATGAAAACAAAGAAGCAATAATAAAAGAAAATTCAAATATGAAAAGACTTTTTGCAAAAATAATGTATGGAAATTTTAGTAACATTGATAGTCCATTAGTTGAAGAATGGAATATGCATACAATACCTAATATCTCCATTAAAAGAGAAAAAATAAAACAAGTAATAACAAAAGATGGAAAAGAAGATATGTTATCAATAATAATTGAGATGTATGAAAATTACAGTGAAAAAATAGATGGAGTACCATTACTTGATGAGTTTATTGAATATGCTAAGAAAAGAAATGAGTTGAGTAAAAAACAGAAGAAAAAAGAGAGAGTGGAAACCAATGATTAAAATTATAGGAGTTGGATCTATAAAAGGAAATTATTTAAAAGAAGCCATAGAAGACTATAAAAAAAGAATTAGTAGATACACAAATATAGAAATTGTGGAAATAAAAGATGAAGGACTTGTAGAAGAATCAAAAGCATTAGAATTAGAAAAAGAAAAAATTTTAAAGCACATATCAGAAAAAGATTATATTATTACTTTAGAAATAGAAGGAGAAGAATATACATCACTAGAACTAGCTGAAAAAATAAGAAAAATTCAAATAGAAAATAGTAATATAGTCTTTATCATAGGAGGAAGTTATGGATTATCAGATGAAATAAAACAAAAATCAAAGCTTCACCTTTCTTTTTCAAAAATGACATTTCCGCACCAACTATTCCGCGTCATTCTTTTAGAACAAATATATAGATCCTATAAAATAAACAATAATGAAAGTTATCATAAATAGGAGGATTTTATGATAGGAAATAAATGGGATATCTTATTAAAAGAGGAATATCAAAAAGATTATTTTAAAAAACTAATAGAATTTTTAAAAGTAGAATATAAAAGTAAAACAATTTATCCAAAACAAAATGAAATATTTAATGCATTTCGTTATACTGATTTTGATAATTGCAAAGTTGTTATTTTAGGACAGGATCCCTACCATGGACCAAATCAAGCTGAAGGCTTATCCTTTTCTGTAAAAAACGAAGTTTTAAAACCACCGTCACTACAGAACATTTTTAAGGAACTAGAAAGTGACTTAAAAATACAGTTTCCAAAACATAATTCATTAAAACCATGGGCACAACAAGGAGTTTTACTTCTAAATGCTGTTCTAACAGTAGAAGAACATAAACCAACATCTCATAAAGATAAAGGATGGGAAAACTTTACAGATAATATTATTAAAATAATAAATAAAAAAGAAACCCCAGTAGTCTTTATATTATGGGGATCATATGCAAAAAATAAAAAAGAATTAATTACAAACCCAAAGCACCTTATTATTGAATCTGCGCACCCTTCTCCATTTTCAGCACGAAATGGCTTTTTTGGAAGTAAACCGTTCTCAAGAACAAATGAATTTCTAAAGAAAAATAACATAAAGGAAATAGATTGGAGAATTGAATAATGGGAAAGTTAAAAAATCTTTTCACCAAATATTATATGACATTTTGTGTTTATGCTTTAATTGGTTGGTTATATGAAGTATTATGGTTACGTTTTGTTGTACCACCACATAAATGGGTAAATAGAGGAGTATTAATAGGCCCATTTCTACCAATATATGGTTTTGGAATATTAATTCTTCTACTATTTTTAGATAAATTTATGAAAAAAAAACATCCTGTAGAAAACAAAGTATATACTAGTATATCTATAATTACAATAATAACTTTTCTCTATACGACAATAATAGAATATACAACTATTCCAAAGATTCTAAATATTATGGATTATTTAAAAAATTATGGTTTACTTCTAATAGTAATAAATATAATATCAATTATTTTAATAAATTTATTTATTACAAAAACAAAATCAAAAAAAGTAAAGAATATGGATACAACAACAATCTTAGTATTTCTACTAATTTGGATAATCACAACAGTGATAGAATACGTATCACACTTTGCTATTGATAAATTAACAGGAAAGCTGCTTTGGAATTACACAAATGATTTTCTAAATATAAATTCTAGAGTAAACTGGGATGCATCACGTAACTTTGCTATAGGAGGAACAGTGCTTTTATACACTGTTCAACCATTACTAGAAAAAATATTAATAAAATTAAAAGAAAAGCAAAAATTATTAATAACGCTAGTAATAGGAATACCAATGATCTTAGATTTTATCTTTCATGTATTTTTTAAAATAATATAAATCAATTCACAAAAACTGTGGATTTTTTTTTTCTAGTTGCTATAATAAAAATAGGTGAGACTATGAAAAAGAAAATATTATTAATAATGCTACCAGTATTCATTATAGGAATACTATCAGTAATATTGATAGTAAATCACAAAGAAAAAGAACCACCTAAAAATATAACACCATCAAAAGAAAATAAAGAAAAAAAACATTGTACTCCAATTACAGGAGGTAGCTTTAATTTAATATTTAATACTAACAGTGATAAAACAATTGAAAATATGACTATATGTATAGCTTGTGCCCCAGATACTTATAAAGACTTACCACAAGCCGAAAAGGAAGAATATATCTTTGAAGGTTGGTATTACGATAAAGAATTAACAAAGAAAGTAGAAGTAACCAATACTAAAGACATTCAACCAATCCCGATAGAAGATGAAAAGTGTACAACGGGATATGAGGATATAAATCTATATGCAAATTATACAAAAATAGAAAAAAAGATTGAAGAAACACCGGTTATTCAATCCAAAACTATCCAAACTCAACCTGAAAATAATAATCAAATTGAAACACCACCACAAATAGAAGAACAACCATCACAAGAACCGGTATTATATCCAACGAACTTTAAAAGACCACCAGCAAGAGTAAGTGTTGCAACTGAAGGTGGATTATTCAATTGGAATAACAATTATCCTATAACTAGCCGTATTTATCTTTTTGTTTATGGAAGCTCTGTAATAACAGCTTTATCAAATGGAGAATTATTAGCTAAGTTTTTTTTAGAAAACAATAGTGGTGGAATAATAATTACGAATGAACATCTTTATAATAGGGATATAAATAAGATAGAAAACTATATAATAGTTTATGTAGATTCTAATAATACCAACCTAAATATTTATGATTCTTTTACCTCTGGACAAGTAATATCAACTGTGCATTATTATCCAAACCAAACAACAAGATATTATATTTATGTATATAAAGATAATGAAAATCAAATAAAAGAAAAAATATTAAATTGCCAAAATGACTATAGTTGCGTTAAATATATGCTCACCTCAGCAAATTATAACAGAATAAATCCCATGAATTTAATGGAATAAAAAATCCACAATTTCTGTGGATTTTTAGTTTGTTTTTTGAGCTTGAACAGCAGTAATTGCAACGACACCAACAATATCATCTGAAGAACAACCACGACTTAAGTCATTAATAGGAGAAGCAATACCTTGAGTAATAGGACCATAAGCTTCAGCTTTAGCAAGCCTTTGAACAAGTTTATATCCTATATTTCCTGCATCTAAATCAGGAAATATTAAAACATTAGCACATCCTGCCACTAAACTTTCAGGAGCTTTCATTCGAGCTATTTCAGGAACAATAGCAGCATCTAACTGTAATTCCCCATCAATTTTACATTGTGGATAATTTTTTTTAGCTATTTTAACAGCTTGAACAACTTTTGAAACATCATCATGATTAGCACTTCCCTTAGTAGAATGAGAAAGCATTGCTACTTTTGCCTCTTTTTCTAATAAAAATTGAAAACTTTCAGCACTACAACCAGCAATAGCAGCTAGTTTATCACTATCAGGATTTTGCTCTAATCCACAATCAGCAAATAAGAATACTCCATTTTCACCATATTTACAGTCAGGAACCACCATTAAAAAGAAAGAAGATACAAGTGGAAAATTAGGTGCTGTTTTTATAATTTGCAAAGCGGGTCTTAAAGTATTAGCAGAAGAATGACAAGCTCCAGAAACAATACCATCAGCATATCCCATCTTAACTAGCATGCAAGCAAAATACATATAATCTTCTAGTACTAATTTTTTAGCATCTTCATAAGTCATCCCCTTATGTTTTCGAAGAGCAACAAACTCTTGAATCAATCCTTCTGTTAATTCAGAAGTCAAAGGATCAATAATTTGAGCTTCTGCAATATCATAACCTTTGGAAATATCTATAATATCTTGCTCGTTCCCAATTAAAATTAAATCAGCTAAATCTTCTTTTATAATTTTATCAGCTGCCTGAATTACTCGAATATCCATTGTCTCAGGAAGAATAATTCTCTTTTTATTCTTTTTAGCACGCATTTTTATATAATGTATAAAGTTCATATGACATTCTCCTAATTATTATTCAATATTTCAAAAATTTCCCTTTTTTCATTATTATAAAATTCCTTCTTATGATATCTCTTAAAAATAGCAACAATTCTAGAAGGAAAAGAAACAACTAATTGATTAAATTCAACAACAGTATCATTATAAAACTTTATAGCTCCAATAATGTTTTCTTCATTAGAATTTAAATCTTCTAAAATATTAATTAAAGAATCACTTTTTAATAATTTTTCATTTTCATCCAATATCTTAAATAATTCATTATAATTTTTCTTTAAAGAATCATGCATTTCAAAATTATTACTATCTTCAGATATTTCATCAATAGAATTCATAAAAGTCTTTAACTTTAATTCTTTCTTAATAATCGGTCTAGTACGATTTAATAACTCTTTCTTCTTTTGCAAATACAAATCAATATCTTCTTCAGCCTTATCAATTTTTATAATAGCAAGTTGAAATTTATTATTATAAATAACACATATCGTTAGGAAAAGAAAAAAGAAAACAACAATTCCTAAAATAATTTCTAACATATGTACCTCCTACTATCTAAATTATAACAAATAAAATAGAGGAATACAATAAAAGAAAAAGAAGCTAGTTCAAAGAACTAGTTTCTATTTCGTCAAAAGTAGGATCGGTTTCCTTTGGTTCAGTTCCTTTTAAAAAATAAACTAGTTTTGTATTTTTTGAAGAATCTGCTAAAGGTTTTCCAGAAATTGGTTCTACTAACATTCCAACAACATTTTTAGGTTTTTCATACCAACCATCATCTTCTTCCAAATCTTTTTCTATATTTTCAACAGTTTTATACCAAATGTTTTGGGCATACTTATAATCACTAGAATTTAAGTTGTCATTATTATCATGTCCAACCCAAATAGCACAAACCAAATTTTTATTAAAACCAATATCCCAATTATCACTATCTGTAGTTCCACTTTTTAACCCATATTTATGATTTAATTTAGCAGATAAACTAATTGCTGTTGGATAATTATAGTCAACATATAAAGGATCATAAGTAGACGTAAGTAAATTGTTTAAAATAAATACAAGACTTGGATTTAAAACCAGTTCTTTTTCTTCTTTAGCTTCGTATAAAACATTACCACTACCATCTACTACTTTTTTAATAAAATGAGGAGTAACTTTATATCCTAAATTAGCAAAAGAAGAATATCCGGCCGCCATATGTAAAATATTAATTTCATTTGTTCCCAAAGGAAGAGAAGGAATTCCTTCTAATTTTTCTGTAATACCTACCCTTTTTGCTATGTTAATCAAGGCATCATAACCTAAAAATAAATGTGTTTTAACAGCATAAATATTTTCACTATAAGCAATAGCTGTCGCCATAGAAATAGGTTTATGTCCATACTTATTATTATAATTATTAGGAGAATAAACTTTATCATTTTCAATAGGAAAAGAAGTTTGTTCACTTAAAAATGCCGAACTAGCAGTAAAACCATTTTCCAAAGCAGCATAGTATAAAAATGGTTTCATAGTAGAACCAACCTGTCTTGAAGAAGAAATAGCTCTATTATAAGAAGATTTATTATAATCCCTACCCCCAATTAAAGCCATAACACCACCAGTATTTGGATTCATAATAACACCAGCTGTTTCTAAAGAAGAATTATCCCCAAAAGATTCAGTGACTTGCTCTTCAAAAATAGCTTGCATATCATAATGTAAAGTAGTATAAATTTTAAGACCTTTTACATCACTATAATTATCAGGAATACTATCAATTGTCTTTAATTCATTTAAAACAGCATCTTGAAAATAGTTAATACTAGATAAAGATGAAGAATTTTCTTTCCCAATAAAAGTTAGTTCTTCATTTATTGCCTTATTTTTTTCCTTCTTAGTAATAATACCATTTTTTACTAAGTTATTAAGAATTAATTTTTGTCTTTTTTTAGCTTCCTCATAATGATTTAGAGGAGAATAATTACTAGGAGCTTTTGGAATAGCTGCTAATAAAGAAGCTTCAGCAAGGGATAAATCTTTTGCATCTTTACCAAAATAATATTGACTAGCATTTCCAATTCCATATTGACCATGACCATAATTAATTGTATTTAAATATCCTTCTAATATTTCTTTTTTGCTATAATTAGCTTCAATTCTTAGAGTATACCAAGCTTCATTCCATTTTCTTTTAAAAGTTTTATCAAAATCTAAAAACAAATTTTTAGCATACTGTTGAGTAATAGTAGAAGCTCCTTGATTAATATGATGATTTAAAAAATTAGTAATCATAGCTTTACCAATTCTTAAAAAATCAAAACCAAAATGCTTATAAAAATTCTTATCTTCAGTATAAATAGTAGCATCTATTAGATTTTTACTAATCTCATCTAACTCTACCCATTCTTTAGATTCACTCCCTTTAAAAAATACTTCATCATTAGAATCATACAAAACAATATTATTAGCACTATTAATCATAATTTTAGGAGAAAACTTAACATACAAAAAACAAACCCCAATTCCAATAAAAGATACTACTAAGAAAATAATAAACAATTTCAAAAAAAAATTTACAAATTTCATAAAAGGCCTCCCTCACTATTAGTATTGAAAAAATAAAGTAAAAATATGTATTAAAAATAATAATATTATGCTATAATGACAATAAATTTGAAGTAGGTGGCATTATGTCAAAAATAAAGATTAGGATATTAATAGAAAATGGGAAAGAAAAACGACGATGGGAAACAACTGCAATTTATCAAGATAAAATTTTAAAATATCAAGAAGAAGATAAAACAAAAGTAATTTTAAATTTAAAAGACTATTCTTTAACAAGAGAAAATAATGAAATGAAAATGAGTTACTTATTTCAAAAAAATAAAGAAACAATTGGAACAATAAAAATAAAGGAATATTATAAGAGTTTAGATATAAAAATAAAAACAATAAAATTAGAAAGAAAGAACAATAATATAGAAATTAAATATATAGTAGAAAATGAAGAATTTCTATATAAAATAGAGGAAATAAAATGAGTATACTAAAAGAATTAGAAATGGAATTAAAAAAAATTATAAAAGAAGCTGGTTATGAAGTAGAAAATTTATCTTTAGAACCATCAAATAGAAGAGATTTAGGAGAATATCAGTTAAATGATGCTATGCAATTAGCAAAAAAATATAAAGAAAATCCAAGAACAATAGCCGAAAAAATAGTAAAAGAACTAGAAAAATACAAAAAATTAGCGGATGTTAATATTGCAGGACCAGGATTTATTAATTTTAGTTTAAGTGAAGACTATACTTATGAAATAGTAAATAAAATGCATGAAGATATTTTTTCAAATATAGATAAAAAAGACTCCAAAAAAATTATTATTGACTATGGAGGCGCTAATGTTGCTAAAACTCTTCATGTAGGACATTTAAGAAGTGCTAATATTGGAGAAGCACTAAAAAGATTAGCAAAACTTGTTGGATATAATGTAATAGGAGATGCTCATTTAGGGGACTATGGAAGACCACTAGGATTTGTAATTAAAGAAATTAAGGATATGTATCCAAAACTTCCATATTTTGATGAAAATTATAAAGGAGAATTTTCCAAAATAGAATTACCAATATCAAATGAAGACTTAGAAAAACTTTATCCATTAGCAAGCCAAAAAGCCAAAGAAAACGAAGAATATCTAGAAGAGGGAAGAATTATTACTGCTAAAATTCAAAATCATGAAAGAGGATATTATGACTTATGGAAAAAAATAGTAGATATTTCAAAAAAAGAAATTCAAAAAATATATAATGATTTAAATGTTAACTTTGAAATTTGGAATGGCGAAAGCGATGAAATGGAATACTTCGAAAAATTAAAAGAAATATATGAAAAAAGTGGAGTGTTAAAAGAAAGTGCAGGAGCCAAAATAATTGAAATAGCAAAAGAAGATGATAAAGCTCCAATGCCACCACTATTATTTATCAAATCAAATGGATCAGCTTCATATGAAACAACCGATCTAGCCACAATCTTAGAGAGAAAAATTAATTATAACCCAGATGAAATATGGTATGTAGTAGATGCAAGACAATCTCTTCACTTTGAACAAATATTTAGAGCTGCAAGAAAAGTAAATCTTGTTGATGAAAATGTAAATCTAGAACATATTGGTTTTGGAACAATGAATGGTAAAGATGGAAAACCATTTAAAACAAGAGATGGAGGAGTGATGAATTTAAATCACTTGATTGATTTAGTTTATCAAGAAACATATAAGAAAATCACAAATGAATCAATAGCAGAAGATGAAAAAAAAGATATTGCCAAGAAAGTAGCCATTGCTGCCTTAAAATATGCAGACCTTCTACCATTTAGAGAAACCGATTATATATTTGAAGTAGAAAAATTTTCTGATTTAGAAGGAAAAACAGGACCATATCTTTTATACTCAACAATTCGTATGAATTCTCTCTTAGAAAAATCAAAAGATATAAAAATAAGAAAAGCAAACAAATTTAAAGGCAAAGAAGAAAAAGAAATAATCTTAAATCTTTTAAATTTACCACTTTCTATTGAGAAATCTTTAGCAACCAAATCGTTAAATGAAATAGCAGAATATATTTACAAATTAACATCCAGTTACAATACATTTTATGCAGAAAACAAGATATTAACTGAGAAAGATAAAGAATTACAAGAATCATGGCTAGTATTAACAGAAGTTGTTTATAAACTAAACAATATTTTATTAGATGTATTAGGAATAACTATTCCAGAAAAAATGTAAAAAAAAGGTTGCTATTATATTCAATATATGTTATAAATTTATTGATAATTTTTTAGATTATCACATGAAAAAAAAGAAAGCATATAATGTTTAACAGGAGGACTAATATGAGTCTTAAATCAAAGAAAAAAGAAGAATTAGAACTATTATCAAATAAAGATATTGCTTATATGATTTTAGAAGAAAGTAAAAATAAATTAAATACAGCGTCATTATATAAAAAAATAATAAAATTATTAGATTTACCAGAAAGTACATTTGAAGCAAAAATTGCAGAATTTTATACGGCTCTAGCAACCGATAAAAGATTTATTTTACTAGATAATGGAAAATGGGATTTAAGAAGTAATCATACATCTGATAAAATTATAAAAGTATCAGAAGAAGAGGAAGAAGAGGAAGAAGAAGTAGAAGAAAAACAGGAAGAAGATATTGAAGAAGATAATTTTGATGATACTGAAGAAGAATATGATGAAGATACAAATGAAGAATTAAAAGATTTAGTAGTATTAGACGAAGATGAATTAGAACTAGAAGAATAATCTAGTTTTTTTCTTTCTAAAAAGAAATAAAAATGTAAATATTGACATAATCACTAAAACCA
>CADBNY010000107.1 GCA_902796215.1 uncultured Erysipelotrichaceae bacterium
AAAAAGTCTGAATATCAAAAATGTTCAGCGTTATTTGATGAGATAAAAATGACATTAGAAAAATAAATCTACCATAAAGGGACAAGGACATGTTTGTCCAATTCATACTCGTATTATTAATCATCATGTATATAAACATACTTATCGTCCGCAATATACTTGTTCTGAAGAAAATGTATGTAGTAATGTACAGTGTGGTTCTTGCTGTCAATTTCGTTAAAAATCACTTTTGTGATTTTTTATATGTCCACTTTTGTCAATTTACTTGATGTTTTACATTTGCTATTATATTCTGATAATAGGGAGTGTGATACAGATGATTTATCCTTCTATTGATAAGTTGTTAAATCTTATAGACTCAAAATATGAACTTGTTCATATTGCTGCTAGAAGAAGCAAACAAATTTCTAGGGATGGATATTTGCAGATGCCTGAGTCCGAGTACAAAAGTAAAAAGAATATTGGGAGAGCCCTTGAAGAACTTTCAGAAGGTCTTATTGAGGTGAAGAAAAAAGGAGATTAATAATCTTCTTTTTCTTATAATTTGACAAGCAAACAATTGTACGATATACTAAATATAGTTGCCAAAGGAGTGATTATTTGAAAATCTTGAAGTATAAAAAGACATCTAATAATCGTTATAAAGTTACTTTTGATGATGAAAGAGTGTTGATACTTTATGAAGAAACTATTTTAAAATTTAATTTATTAATAAAAAAAGAAATAGATGATGACACTATGATTTTAATTGATAAATATGACCAAGAGTGTGATGTTTATTATGTAGCTTTGAATCGTTTAAAAAATCGTTTGCAAAGTATCTATGATTTAAAGTTGTTTTTAAAAAATAGAGAATATCCTGATGAATTTGTTGACAAAGTTATTAAAAAACTTGTGAAACAGGGATATTTAAATGATAGAATTTTTGCTAGAAGTTATATTTATAATCAAATGATTGCTACTTCTAAAGGTCCTTATCGTTTAGAAAAAGAATTATTGGAGAAAAAAGTGGATTTAGATATTATTAAAGATGAATTGGAAACTTTTTCAGAGGATGAGCAAATTCAAAAAATTAATAAAGTTATTCAAAAAGGGATTAATGCTAATCATACAAGGGGAGGGGAGGTTTTGAAGAAAAAAATTTTTCAGGATTTGAAAATTTTAGGGCATGATATTTCTTTAATTAGAAGAACAATAGATTTATATTCTTTTGAAAATAATCATGATATAGCAAAAAGGGAATATGAAAAATTGTATCGTAAATATAGCCGCAAATATCATGGTCAAGAATTACAGAATAAAATAAAAGATAAACTATTTCAAAGGGGTTTAGAATATGATATTATTGATTAGTAATAGTATGTTTATTTATGCTATGAGATAATGGGTGATATTAGAATGAAAAAGAATTTTAAACTGGTTGTTTTAATTCTATTTTTTTTTTGTTGAGTGGTTGTGTTAAGTATAATGTTGAATCGGAAATAAGTAATGATTTAAAGTTTAATCTTCATTATACATATACAACTAAAAAAATCCGTATTTAAACTATGATAATACTGTTTTGCTTGATGAAATAAAAAATAGTAATTACACCTTAAATGATTTGTTTAAAGTAGATGAGGATGAAGATGTTGTTTGGTCTTCTTCTGATGAATCTATAGCTAAAATAGAGGGGAGAAAAATATTTTTCTTTAAAGCTGGTGAGTTAGATATTACTGGTTTAGGTAAAAAATATAAATTGCATTTAGTAATTACAGAAGAAGGTATACTTAATCCAGAGACAAGGAACTCTTTTGTAATAATTGAGTTAAGTGTAATTACTTGTATTGCCTTATTTGTGATAGATAAAATATATAGAAAGAAAAAAAGAAAACAATAGTTATTATTATTTTCTTTCATAATAAAAATCTCTCCATTTCTTTTATTTTATCATGGAAAGATTTTTTATTTATACAGAATTGTTTACAGACTTCATTTGTCCATTCTTTCAATTTTCAGATTTAATTAGAAAAATAATGTATACAATTAATACCATAGAATCTTTAAATAGACGGTTTAGAAAATATACTAAAACTAAATCAGTGATATGTCTTTACTAAAATGTTTGTTACTTATCTACTAAAAATATATCTAAAAATGGGATCAATCTTATCGAAATTGGGGTACAATTTTATCAGAACTATCCATTATGTTTGATGGTAGATTTAGTTCTTTGACAATTTAAAATTATATGTTATTCTTTATATAATAAAAAGAAGCAAGTTACAAAACTTACTTCTAATCATGGATAGATATTATTTGCACAGATTTTTTTACCCACTCTTTTTTTTTATTGATTATTTGTACTTTTTTTAGCATTATTAATTAATTTATCCATGTAATCATTATAGGCATTTTTTAAAGAATCATCATTCCACTTTATTTTATTTTTTTCACGAATCTTTTTTAATGTTTCATAATGTAATTCTTTCTTTTCTTCTAATTTTTTTGTTTTTATTTTTTCTTTGATATCTTCTTTTACTTTACTTAGTTTTGGTTTGTCTTTTTCTCCAGTTTTTAGAATAATATGATAACCATATTCTGTTTTTATTGGTTCTTTTGTATATTCATCTTTTTTTAGATTTTTTACAGCTTTTGCAAATTCTTCTGTCATGCTGTCAAGGTCAAAGTACCCTAAGCTACCACCATTAGAAGCTGTTGCTGTATCTTTTGAATATTTTTTAGCAAGAGATGCAAATTTTTTTCCTTCGTTTAATTCTTTTATAATATTTTCTGCAGTTTTCTTTGCTTCTTTATCTGCTTTTTCTTTATCTTCATCACTAGCATCTTCTTTTGTATCTACAGTAATTAGAATATGACTAGCACTAACTTGTCCTTCAATGTTTTCATCATAATATTTTTTGATTTCATTGTCTTTAATATCTTTTTTCACATAGTCTTCTACTGCTTTGTTTCTTTTATATTCTAGGCTTAATTTGTCTCTTAATTCATTTTCTGTTTCTACTCCAAAATATTGTTGAAGAATAGATTTGTATGTATCTTCATTTTGTCCATAGTAAGATTTAATTTGATTTATTTGATCATCAATATATTTTTTTTCTTCTGTATCTGATTTATATTTTTTATCAAATAGACTATGATCAATCATATCAATTAATATCGAGATGTTATCTTCTTTTATTTTTTCATAATACTCTGTTGCAGTAAATTTATCATTTTTTGTTGAAATAGCAACTTTAGAACCATTTTTTACTTCTACTTTTTTTCCACAGCCTGTAGTTATTAATAATGTCATTATAATGATTAAATAAATTAAATATTTTCTTTTTTTCATGTTTTTCCTCCTACATCTATTAAATCATAACAAAATTTTATAATTCCTGCAATAAATATCCTTATTTCTTTTAGTTTTCTGTAGTTTATTATTAAAAATATGATATATATAAGAACATATTTTTTGTTTTTACCATAAAATATCTTGTAAACAGTTAAAAAGGAGGAAAAACTATGACTAATTGTGGATCATCATCTAATTTTTCTGGATCTATTGTTCTTGTTTTATTTATACTTTTAATTATTATTCTTGGCGCTTATATTTAAGGAGGGGTTTTAATGAATGAGCAATTAAATAATTATCGCGGTGGAAGTTATTTAATTATTGTTGTTTTATATATATTATTGGTTGTGCTATTAAGTAATTCATTTTCTTATTAGTTTTTTTAGACTATTGACTGAAGTTAGTAGTCTTTTTTATGTTTTTTTTTGCTTTTTATATTGTTCTTTAATTTTTTTTGTGATATATTATTTGATAGATTAAGGTAGGAATATTGGGTGGTGTGATTAAATGGAAATAAAAACGGGGATTGTTAAATATAAGGACAGAGAAGATATTTTGTGTACTTATGCTGTAATGGAAGATGGTGCGCAATATTATTTTCTTGATGCTTCTGATGAAAAAAAATTAAGTAATGGTAATCGGATTGCTAGTACAGCTTTGATTGAAGCAGTTGATCCAATGGTTAGAGCTAGCAATATCGGAGTTATTGATGTAAATGGTAATGTAGTAATTCCTTTTAATAATCGTTCTATTAAAGATCTTGGTAATAGAATTCTTTTAGTTGAACCTGCCGTTCCTACGACTCCAAGTGTTATTGAGGCTAATCAAGAAAAGAACAATCCAGCTTCTGCTACGAGGTTGGTTTCTACTCCAGCACAAATCAAAGGAAAAATGAATGAGAAAATGGGTAGTACTGGAAGATATGTTTTTAATGATCAATTTTCTGAGGCTACTATTTGTGATGAAAATGGAAATAATTTATTAAATGGTGAATATTTTAGTTTTATTGGAATTTCTGATGATAAATTATATTTAAGTAAAAATACTGTAGATTCATCTATTTATGCATATTCTATGGATAATTCTTCTAGTAAGGAAAAGTTTTCTCAGGGTGGGCCTTCTCAATTTATTGATGTTTCTCAAGTTGAGGTGTCTAAGGACTCTGTTGAAAATGCCCTTAATACAGGGGAAAAAGCAGAAAGTGTTGATGAGACTATTAATAATTCTTTGAATCAAGAAGAACAGATTATTGAGGAAAATATTGATGTTGGTGATGAAGTTGAAGAATCAAGTGAAGTTGCAGAAGAATCTGTCAATGTAGCTGATGATCAAAAAGAAGTAGTAGAAGAGACCACTGATGTTGGTGGAGAGTCAAATGAAATAGTAGAAGATACTACTAATGTAGTAGCTGAACCAAATAAAATTGCGGAAGAGACCACTGATGTTGCTGAAGA
>CADBNY010000108.1 GCA_902796215.1 uncultured Erysipelotrichaceae bacterium
AAAGAATTGTTTTTCTATACTAAAAATTACGATCTCTTAAAAATGGAGGAATACTCATATCAACATTTCCTGAGGTACTACCACTAATACGATCATCATCTTCTAAAATTTCTGGTTGATATGCATAATTATCTCTTCCTCTTCTACTTGGTTGAGAACTTTGTGAATTATTATGACTTGCCTCAGCTAGGTCAGCTGCTTTCTTTGCTTTATCAAATCCTGTTGCAATAACAGTAACAATAACTTCATCATTTAAATTTTCATTAATAACGGAACCAAAGATAGTATTAATATCTGTATTAGCAGCACTACGTACAACTTCAGCTGCTTGTTCAGCTTCAAACAAAGTTAAGTTTAAGCCACCAGTGATATTGATAATAGCATCCGTAGCGCCTTCAATTGAAGTTTCAAGTAAAGGACTAGATACAGCTTGCTTAGCAGCCTCTAGCGCTCTATCTTCTCCCATACCAATACCAATACCAATAATAGCACGTCCACTCTTTTCCATGACTGCTTTAACATCCGCAAAATCCAAGTTAACAAGTCCTACAACAGCAATCAAATCTGAAATAGATTGAACACCACGACGAAGAACATTATCAACTTCTTTAAATGCTTCTAGCATCGGAGTAGATTTATCAATAATTTCTCTTAAACGATCATTAGGAATAACGATTAAAGTATCTACGTGTTTTTTCAACTCATCAATCCCTTGAAGCGCATTTTCCATTCTTCTCTTACCTTCAAAAGAAAATGGTTTTGTAACAATAGCAACTGTTAAAGCTCCAAGTCCTTGAGCAATTTCAGCAACAATTGCAGCAGCTCCAGTCCCAGTTCCACCACCCATTCCACAAGTAATGAAAACCATATCAGCTCCACTTAATGCATCCTCAATTTCTTTTTTAGATTCAACAGCAGACTCTTTCCCAACTTCTGGCTTTCCGCCTGCCCCTAATCCATCTGTAAGATTCGCTCCTATTTGAATTTTAACATCTGCCTTAGAAGAATTTAGAACTTGTAAATCAGTATTAGCCGCAATAAATTCAACACCCTTAACGCCTGATTCGACCATTCGATTAATAGCATTACCACCGCCACCACCTAAACCAATGACTTTGATTTTTGCTAATTGATCCATTTCTAATCCGCCTATCATACCTTTTCCTCCTTAATTATCGAAAAAGTGCCCAAACACTCTATTAATTATATTTTCCTTTGGAATACTAGACTCTATTGATAACATAGCAGAAATATCATCTTTCGAAAACATATTATACTTTTTTCCTCTTAAAGCCAATTTATCATCAAAATATCTTAAAATTCCGTAGCAACTGCTATATTTATTATGTCGAATACCCATTGTAGTAATATTCCATATCTTTGCAACAAAACCAAATTCTTGCTCTACTAAATAAGAAAAAGCAGACATTTCAGTTAAGCCACCTGTTATAATTATATAACGTATTTCCCTATTTGTTAAGTTTTTTATTTCATTTTTAGCAAGTTTTAAAATTTCTTGAATCCTCGCTTCTACAACTTTAGAAACATTCACTTGATTAACTGTCTTTGTCGTATCCTTATCAATAGAAAAAGTATAAACATCATTAATATCTGCATAAGAAGAATCAGCAACAGCAAAAGTTTCTTTTATTTTTCTAGACTCTCTCAATTTTGACTTAAAAACATAAGTAAGATCTTTATCAACATTACTACTTCCTACCAATAATGTACTATTTTTTATCTGAATTCCTTTATTAAAAACAGAAATATTAGTAGACTCTTCTCCTATATTAATAATAGCTCCTACTAATTCATCATATTTCTTATTTTTTATAGAATAATAATCTCCAACAGAAGTAAAAGCAATATCTACAGCTTCTACTCCACTTAATTTTAAAACTTCTAAAATACGATATAAAGGTTCTTTAGGTACAGTACTAATAACAACCTTTGTTTCTAATACACTCCCCTTCATCCCTTTAGGATCTAAAACACTTTTTTTATCATCAATAGTAAAATTAATTGGCATAGCAGTAACTAATTCATCATTTGTAAAATCATATTTTTTTATAGCACTTAGCAACACATTACTAACATCTACACCAGTAATTTCATTATAATCAATAACATTACTATTACCAACTACTATGTTCATTTTGCAATTAGATGGAGGAATACAAGCAATTACTTTAGTAATCTTCATACCCAAAGAATCACTAGCTTGCCTTACAGCACTTTTTATACTAGAAATAGCAGATTTTGTATCAACAATAAAACCATTTTGAATACCCTCTGAAGGACTACTTACCGCAGCAAGTACAAAATATTTTTCATTTTTCTTTTCAGCAACAACAACTTTTATGCTATCTGTTCCTAAATCAATTCCAGCATATATATCACTCATTCAAATCCTCCTACTCTAAATTTTATTATACTATAAATATTTTCATCTGACTATATTTTTATGAAATTAATCATTTTTCATATATAAATAAGTCTTTTTACTTTTATAAAGTAAATGATAGAAATCATTAGATTTTAAATATTGATATATAGGTTCTCTTTTATCAACAACTAAATATTTAAAATGATACTTTTCTAAAAACAAATCATATTGAAGTTTCCCATTCATTAATAAATAATACTCATGAAAAATATCTTCTTTATGATTATTAACTTTCAAAAACAACTCTGCTCTAGTATCAATATAAGTCTTATACCCATAAAAACTATAATAGCTACCATCAAAATTACCTGTATAAATTACTTCACCGGCATCAATATTACAATTCATATAATTTAAAACATCATATTGACCAGCCTTTTTTAATAAAACATAACTTTCTCTATTTAGAATAATAACACAAACTAATAATAAAAAAGCAAATACATATCCCCAAATATACTTTTTATAAAACCTGTTATCTATTTCTAATTTTAAATCAATATATTCACTGCAAAAAACCAAACTACAAATATAAAATAGCGATACATTTCGAATATTTAATAAAGCCATAAAATAAGTACCATAAAAAAATAACAATTTATAAAAATCTACTTTTTTCTTACTTCTAATAAATAAATAACTAACTCCAATCATAACAAATAAAGTTAAATATCCAAAAAACTGAACATATTTTAAATCACTATTAAGACTTAATCCATTCATTTCCCAAATCATATTATTTATATCAGGAATACCATATGAACGAAGCGAATATGTCATAGCTTCTATACCATATGGATTAATAAAGCCAACTAAAATCATCAATAATAAAATAAATAATAATTTAAAAATAAACTTATTTTTATCTATATAATACGAATAAACATAGTAAACAACATATGGACCTAATAATATAAACAATATTGGCCACATACTAGCATGCAAATTTATTTCTAATAAACTAAGTAAAATTAAAAAATAAATAATTTTACTTTCTTGTCTTCGATAAGATTCCATAATATAAAATAACAATATATAGATAATTAAAGAAAATATAATCGGTCTACAAGTAATAGATATAAATGATAATAAAACATCTACAATAATAGTTATCATACTGGATATAAATTTATTATTATTAATCTTAATACATAACTTATATAATAAAAACAAAATAATAAAATTAGCTCCCCAAACAATGAAATATATACCTAAAACTCCAAATATTTTATAAAATGAATAAAATATTATACTAGACAACCATTGCTGCATAACAAAATGTAATCCTGAGTGCATCGTTAAAAAATCAGTATGTGGAAATCCATGATTCAAAACATATCTTCCATGACTAAGTAAAAACCAAATATCACATTCTGATGAAATATTAATAATAAACGTTAAAATAATTGGAATAAAAAGAAAAATATAACATAGATGTTTACTTATTTTTTTATTCATTTTTCTCCTCCTGATAACTCTTATCTACATTAACATTCCATAATTTTTCTAAATCATGAGAATTATTTTTTATTAAATCTGCACATATCATTCCACTTAAAATGGAATGATCCATATTATTATAAGAATGTGTACCATTCCTACCAATACAATATAAATTATCAATTGTATTAATATACTCTCGAATTTTTCCAATAGATTCATAACTATCAAAATAAGCAGGATAAGCTTTTTTTACTTTAACAACTTTACTATCTAATAATTCACCATCATAAAACCCTATTTTTTTTAATTCTTCTTTTGCAAACTTCACCAAATCCTCTTCCTTCCTATTCCAAAGAAAGTCCCCTTCATTGCAAAAGTATTCTAATCCAATCCATATAGTATGAACAGGATCTTTTACCATATAGCTAGACCAATTATTAAATATTTGAACTCTTCCCATTTGGACAGAACTATCTTGAATATAAATCCAATTATCCGGCACATTATTATGAATAGTCTTAATTTTTGTTTTATTTCTTAAGTTAAGCTCTGGAACTAATACCCCAATAGTTATAAAATCTCTATATGGTAAAGACTTACTAATTTGAGATATACTTTTTGGAATACCATTCATGCTATTTATTAAATCTTTAATAGCCATAGATGAAATTAGTTTATCACACAAAAGAGTTACCTTTTTTCCATCCTTTTCATAAACAATACTATTAATACAATGACTTTTCTTTTTAATTTGAATAACTTTACTATTTAAAAGAATTTTTCCTCCCATATTCTCTATCTTTTTAGCCAATTCCTCATAAAATTCTCCTGGGCCATATTTAGGATAATAAAAAGATTCAATTAAACTAATTTCTTTATTCTTATTTTGAATATGAAATACCCTTTTATAGTAATCAATTAATACTTTTCGAATTGAAATACCTTTTACTCTCTGACTCCCCCAACTAGAACTTATTTCACTTGGAGTTCTTCCCCAAATTTTAGTAGTATATCCTTTAAAAAACATTTGATATAATTTATTACCAAAACGATTAATATAAAAATTTTCCAAATTAATTTCTTTCCTTTTAAAAATAGATGCATAAATATAACTAAAACCACATTTTATTGTTGTTATAAAACCCATATTTTTAATTGTTCTCATATTCAAACTAATTGGATAATCAAAAAATTTATGATGATAAAAAATTCTAGATACACGATTGCGAATAAGCATTACATTATCCTCTTTTTCAGGATCTTTTTTTCCAGCAAATTTCTTATTTATATTTAACAATTTATCATCATATGCTGGATATCCTTGTAACGGCATAATATCCAGCCATAATTTCAAAACTTCTCTATTTTTAGTAAAAAAACGATGTCCACCAATATCCATTCGATTACCATTATGATTAATTGTCTTACTAATACCACCTACTGCATTACTTTCTTCTAAAATAGTAACTTTAATATTTTTACTATTTTTTAACAATTCATAAGCACAAGCAAGTCCAGCAGGGCCAGCACCAATAACAATAATTTCCATAATCTCACCATATTCAGTATAACATGTATAAAAAAAAAAGACTATTCAATAGAATAATCCTTTTCATATAAATAATTATCACCTTGCCTACAAACAATCTTATAATAATCATTACTTTGCAAATAATAATAGATAAAACTATCTTTAGGAACCACCAAATGAGTAAATTGATATTTATCAATAAACTGATCATAATCAATATCTCCTATTAGTACTCTATAGTATTCATCAAAAATATCTTCTTTTTTATTATTCTTCTTTAAAAACACTTCTGCTCTAGTATCCATATATACTTTATAACCACTATATTCAAAATAAGGCCCATCATCAAAATAAGTAAATATCCTCAAATTATCTTTATTATTTTTATTCTCATCTAAATAATGAACTAACTCATTAACAGTAGTATTTTTAATAGTATAACCCCCTCTACAACAATTAATCCCATATATAAATATTAGAAATATAAAGCCAATAAAATAAACTTTATTAGCAATTTTATAATCTTCTTTTTTATGAAAATTTAATACAACAAAAGGTAAAGTTCCAATGAGTAAAAAAGAAAGATTCCTTAAATTCATAACAGCCATAAAACTAAGACCAAAAAAGAAAAAATAGTAATGAATCGGACATTTTTTAGAATTTTTTATAATAAAAAATAAATTAATTATAATAACAAATAATACAAAACTACTATTACATAGTAAAGTGTAATTATGAATATCTAAAGAAAAAGAATGCATCTCTACAATTAATTGATTAAAAAGAGAAATACCATAAGAATGAAAAGTATAGACTAAAGCTTCAATTCCATAAGGATTAATGAAAGAAATTAATACCGAAAGAAATATAACAAAAAGAAGTAAAAATAAACGCTTATCCTTTTTTTTTAAATAAAAATTTAAAAACTCTATAACAAATGGCATACAAAAAACAAATAACATAGGCCAAATAGATGCATGAAAATTAACTAACAAAATACTAAGAACTGGTAAAAAATATAATTTCTTACTACTATTAACATAATAATCTTCTAATATATATAAAGTAAGTATTAATAATAATAAACTAATTATTTGTGGTCTCGGTAAAATAAAATTGAACTGTAATAATAAATCAATAACGCTAGCAACAATACAGGAAAAATATTTATTATTTTTACTAATCAACATACAAAGTTTATATAAAGAAAATAATATTAAAACATTTATAAAACCAACGAATAAGTTGATACCAATACTACCAAAAAAATGATATATCAAATACAAAATGACCGAAAATCCCCACTGTTGCATAACAAAGCACAAATCATGATGAATAGTCAAAAATTCAGTATGAGGGATTCCATGATGAACAACATATTGACCATGTGAAAGCAAAAACCAAATATCCTCAACTTGATTAGTATAATGAATAAATAAAAAGAAAAATAGCGGTAAAAAGAAAAATAAATATGAAATACTATTTTTTTTATAAAATAATTTACTCATACACTTCACCTTTTCTCTAAACCACTATCAAAATTATTCCATAATCTGAAAATGATTACCATTATCCAAGTATAAAATACCTTTATGATTATCCAATTGTTTCAAAACTTCATTATAATGATTAATCATTTTAAATTTTGTTAAAGTAAGATAAACCATATTTCCATCATCCATATAAAGTAAAAAGCGATCTTTATCATAATCATTAGGTTTATACTCAATATCACTAATTTTAGAAATCGTATTATCTTTTACTTTTGCCATTCCCAAGATAAACTTTGAATACTTCTTATCAGGTATATAATTTAAAAGTCTAGGCACTCGAAAATCCCGACTAATATTATCTTCATCAACCCCTAAACCATTATCAAATATATATTTATTTTGGTTTGAATCAAAAAACAATGGATGATTTTCAGAAACGTTTAGCTCAAACACAAACCACATTTTTTTCCTTAACTTCACATCTTTTATGTATTTTGATTTTTTAATTTCCTTTTCGACAATACTACTTCTTGTTAAAAAGAATTTAGGATAATCCCTAATTTTTCCTAAGGATAAAATATAATCATCGTTTAAATACTTAGTATTTAAAACAATAATATTTTTAACAGGAATCTTTAATACTAAAAATATAGAAAAAACAAATACAATAAAAAAACCTAAAGCGAATAAAAAATTAGTTAATTTGAGTTTTCTTTTTTTGATAACCTTTTTAGCCATAATTACTCCCAATTTACAAATTCTTGTTCTACTTTCATATCAATTCCATATTTTTTTAATACTTCATCATGACATAAGTCAATTAAATACTTAATATCTTTACTAGTTGCTTGATTATTATTAACAATAAAATTAGCGTGCTTATCACTAACCATTGCTCCACCTTCCACTTTTCCTTTCAATCCAGAATCTTCTATCAATTTTCCAGCAAAATTACCTTCAGGATTACGAAAAACACTTCCAGCAGAAGGATACTCCAAAGGTTGAGTTTCTAGTCTACGCTCCCTTCTTTCCCTAATAACTTCAGCAATAGCATCTTTTTTTCCTTTTTGTAATTTTAAAATTACTTCTAAACAAACATAATCTGGATGTCTTTGTAAGAAAGAACTTCGATAATGAAAATCCATTTCTTTATTTTCTAAATGAATAATCTTAAATTCAGATGTAAGTACCTTTACACTTTCTACAATATATCCCATATCAGACTTATAAGCACCAGCATTCATAAAAACAGCCCCGCCGACAGTACCAGGAATACCTGTTGCAAATTCAAGCCCAGTATACCCTTTTTTTGCTGCCATAAGACTAACTTTTATTAAAGAAGCCCCTGCACCAACTCGAATCTTACCTCTTCCAAAAAAATGAATATAATTAAATTCATCAAGTTTAATAAGAACTCCTTCATAGGTCTTATCACTAAAAAGCAAATTAGACCCTTTTCCTAAAATTTTATGTGGAACATCAGCCTGCTTTAAATATTTCATTAACTCCACCAATTTTGAAACATTTTTAGGATAAACAATACATCTCGCAATTCCACCAGCTCTATAAGTTGTATACTTTTTTAAAGAAACATCCTCTTCTACTTTACCTATATCCATATCTCTTATCTGTTGTATTATTTCTTTCATATTATCACCCAATAATCTTTCTAATCTCATCATATATTCTTGTTGCTGAATCTGCAACTCCCAAATTCTTACTATTTTGAATCATTTTATCATACTGTTCCTTATGATCAAATAACTTATCAATTTCTCTTATAATTCGTTCTTTAGAAAAATCTTCTTCCATAACAATAACACAAGCCCCAGCATCTTCTAATTCTTTAGCATTCTTATATTGATGATTATTTGTAACATAAGGAGAAGGCACTAAAATAGCAGGTAATCCAATTGCTGTAATTTCTGCAATCGTACTAGCTCCAGCTCTAGAAACAATCAAATCACTATCTTTCATTAGCCCTATTAAATTATCCATAAAAGGAACTATTTTAATATTTGAAGAAACATCTATATCCTTATATTCATCATAATACTTTTTACCAGTAATAATCAATACCTGATAGCTTTTTTCATGAAATCCAGGAATCAATTCCTTTATTTTTAAAGTCATTGTAGTACTTCCTAAACTACCCATAACAATAATAACTAACTTTTTATTTTCAACAAATCCGAGCTTTTTCTTAGAAAGCTTTTCTATTTTAATAATTTCTTCACTTCGAGGATTTCCAGTATAAATTACTTTACTTTTTGGAAATAAATGTAAACTATTAGGTAAAGAAACACATATTTTATCAGCAAAATTACCAATAAATTTATTACTAATACCCGGAATTGAATTTTGTTCATGAATAAGAATGGGAATATTCTCTTTATGAGCCGCATACAAAACAGGCGCTGTAATATAACCACCAGCACCTATTACAACATCTGGCTTAAATTCTCGAATAATCTCACGTGATTTTTTAACAGCTACCTTAAATTTCTTTAAAACTGAAAAATTTGAAAAAATATTTTTTCGATTTAAACCAGACATCTCTAACCCAATAAATTCAATACCCATTTGAGGAATAATATCTTTCTCCATTCGATCACTAGTACCAATATACAAAATTTCACTTTCTGGTTCTTTTTCTCTAATCTTATTAATAATGGCTATTGCTGGATAAATATGTCCACCAGTACCTCCAGCTACTACAATAACTTTCATCAAACCACTCCATCTAATAAAATTATATCATATATTCAATCAAATATAAAAAATTATAGAAAAATAAAACACACTTTACATTACATATTATTCAAAATAGATTATATTAGAACAATTGTAAAATAAACCTATTTATGATAAAATACAAAAAAGAAAAGAGGGATACTATGAAAGCCATTGGAATTATAGCAGAATATAACCCATTTCATAATGGTCATCTCTATCAAATACAAAAAATAAAAGAAATGTACCCAAATTATACAATTGTTGTAGTAATGACGGGAAATTTCACTGAACGTGGAAATGTTGCAATAATAGATAAATTTAAAAGAACTGAAATAGCTTTAAATAATAATGTTGATTTAGTAATTGAACTACCGTATCCCTTTGCAACTCAAAGTGCCGATACCTTTGCTTATGGAGCTATTACAATATTAGAAAAATTACAAGTAGAAAAAGTAATATTTGGATCAGAATCAGACAATATAGAAGATTTAAAAACAATAGCTAAAGTACAAATAGATAATAAAGATTTTGAAAAACTAGTAAAAATATATTCTAAACTCGGAAACAATTACCCTACTTCTATAGCAAGTGCAGTATATGATTTGACAAATAAAAAAATAAATACCCCAAATGATCTACTAGGAGTAAGTTATATAAAAACAATACTAGAAAATAATTACAAAATAGAACCAATTACAATAAAAAGAATAAATAATTATCATGATAAAAAACTAAGTAATATATCAAGTGCTACATCAATTAGAGAAGCATTAAAGAAAAATGAATCAGTAAAAGACCACATCCCAAAAGATTCTTATAAATATTTTGATAAATTACATTTCATAGAAGACTATTTTGACATCATCAAATATAAAATATTAACAGACAATGATTTATCAAAATATTGTACAGTAGATGAAGGCATAGATTTATTATTAAAAAAACAAATATTAAAATCATATTCTTATGAGGAATTAATTAAAAATATAAAATCAAAAAGATATACTTATAATAAAATAACAAGAATGATTTTACATATTCTATGTAACTTTACAAAAGATAAAAAAGAACTTTTCAAAGATATAAGTTATATTAGAATATTAGGCTTTAATGATTATGGTAAGTCTTATCTAAATAAAATAAAAAAAGAAATTGATATACCAATAATCAGTAAAATTACAAGAAACAAAGATCCAATGTTGGAATTTGAATTAAGTACAACAAATATATATAATTTAAAGGGAAATATATGTAAAGAAGAAAATAAAATAATATATAAAGGAGATAACAATGATAAAAAATAAATTAACTGGTCAATTAATAGTAATTAGTGGCCCAAGTGGTGCTGGCAAAGGTACAATAATTAATAAATTATTAGAAAAAGATAATAAAACAAGATGGCTATCTATATCTGCTACATCTAGAGAACCACGTCCTGGAGAAAAAGAAGGAATTACATATTATTATTTAAAAAAAGAAGATTTTGAAGAAAAAATAGACAAAGGCTATTTTCTAGAATATACAAATTATGCAGGCAACTATTATGGTACTCCTAAAGAACATATTAAAGAAAAAATAAATAAAGGTATTGATGTAATACTAGAAATTGAAATTGAAGGAGCAGCTAATATTAAAAAGTTAATACCTGAAGCAATATTTATATTTATAATGCCACCTTCATTAAAAGAATTAGTAAAAAGACTAAAAAATAGAGGTACAGAAAATAATGATAAAATACTAAAAAGATTTAATACTGCTTATAAAGAAGTAAATGAAGTAACAAAATATAACTACGTAGTAATAAATGATAAATTAGATGAAGCAATAGAAAAAGTAGAATCTATTTTAAAAGCAGAAAAATGTAGAGTAGACCGTATCGAAGAAGTATTTCTAGATACAAAAGAAGAAGAAATCCACGAATTATTAATGGATAATAACTTTGATAATTCTAGAATTAGTGAAAAAATACAATAAAAAAAAATTACTAGTTTTAGTAATTTTTTATATTTCAACAATTCTTATTAAATTTGTAGTTCGAGTTTGTCCAAGTGGAAATCCACCAGTAACAACAATTAAATCTCCTGTTTTTAAATGAAACTCCTCTTGAGCCCTTTTCTTTACTTCATGAATAATTTCATCCGTAGATTCATATATATCTATAACAACTGGTTTGACCCCAAAATTTAAAGCTACTTTTTCAGCTATATGGTTTGTTGGACAACAAGCAAGTATTGTACAATTAGGTCTTAAATTACTAATTTTTCTAGCTGTATATCCAGTCATTGTAGGCGTAACAATTAATTTTATATTATCATACTCTACAGCATCAACTGCAAGTTTTGCAATTGTATCACTAATACTAATTTGTCTCTTATAAGTCGTATGCTTTGTATAATCTATGGTAGATTCCACATATTCACAAATTTGTGCCATATATGAAACAGCATCTATTGGATATTTTCCAACTGTTGTTTCACCAGATAACATAACACAATCTGTCCCATCTAATACAGCATTAGCTATATCAGATACTTCTGCACGAGTTGGTCTAGGATTTTTATACATAGAAGCCAACATTTCAGTCGCTACAATTGCAAACTTACCATATTCACGACATCTAGTAATAATATTCTTTTGTACTATCGGTAATTTTTCCATAGGAATCTCCACACCAAGATCTCCTCTAGCAATCATAATACCATCACTAACTTCAATAATAGATTGTAAATTATCAAGTCCAGTTTGACTTTCAATCTTAGAAATAATCCTAGCATCTCCACCAGCTTCTTCAATAATCTTACGAGCTTCTTCCACATCTTCTTTACAATTAACAAAAGATAAAGCCAAATAATCACAAGAATGTTGTGCAGCATAACGAATATCTTTATAATCTTGTTCACTAATAAATGGCAAACGCAAATCAACGCCAGGTACATTAATTGTTTTATGATTTCTAATTTCTCCATCATTTAACGCTTTTAATAATACATAATCTCTACCTTTTTCAATAACTTCTAAATCAAGTAAAGCATTATCAACAAGTACATGATTATGAACTTCTATTTTATCAATCGCCTCAGGATGATTAACACTAAATCTCTCTTTATTACCTAAAACGTCCTCTTTTACCATTTTTATAACTTCACCAGTATTAATTTTAATACCCTCATCTTCAAATTTTGTTGTTCTAAACTCAGGACCTTTCGTATCATACATAATCGCAACAGGCATCCCAGTTTTCTTCCGAACTTCACGAACAATATCTATAACTTTTAATATCTCTTCTTCATTTGAGTGAGACATATTAATTCTAGCACAATTCATTCCATTTAAAACCAATTGTTCCATAACTTCCACATTATTACTAGCTGGACCTATACTACATATAATCTTTGTTTTTTTCATAACTACCTCCTAAAGCAAATATTTAATCCAATATAATTATATAACATAAGCAAAAAAAAAGAATACAAATTTATTCATTCTTTTCTTCTCTACCAATTTTACAAAAAAATCTATTTTTTTTGCAAATGTAATGTAAGAACAAGTAAATCCTTACTATTAGATAATCTATTAGTCCAACTCATTTCACAAATTACATTATCTCTTTTGTCTTTATCAAGTTTAAAAACATCAGTCTGTGGCATTCCCTTTACATCAGCCTCAAACACTACTTCATCTGAACTAGAAGAATTTAAAACACTTGATTTCACATTTCTTAAATCAAAATCATAATAATTTAAATTTTTACCATCATTAGAAACCCTAAAATAGTATTTTCCCTTACCAGTAAATTTTCCTAAATTCGCCTCGTAAATCAAATTTTTATTCAATTCAATTTTTACTGTAAGAATATAATTAGCTTCTAAATCATATTGATAAGCAACTGTATAAGACGGAACTTTTGGATCATGCAAAGCAAATTTCACATCATCTTCCAAAACAACACTATCAAACTTTTCTTTTTTTGTCTTAAAAAAATAGCTATTACTAATACAAAAAACTAAAATAATAAGTAACAAAATGCCAACCACAACACTTTTCTTTCTCATTACAATAATCACCTCTCTCGTAATTATTGTAATACACACGACTAATCATTTCCAGTATATTTTCATAAATAATACATATTTTATATTTAAAATCCCTTTATCCTAAAAAAAGAAAATAACTATTTTTGACAATTTTTACAATAATATGTTCCCCTTCCACCTATTTTAGTTTTTAAAATAACATTTCCACATTTAGGGCAAGAACTTCCTTCTTTACCATGAACCAACAATTCATTTTGAAACAATCCATGTACACCCTCTTCAGAAGTAAAAGATTTAATTGTAGTTCCTCCTAAAGAAATAGCTTTTTCCATCACTATCTTAAAATTATCAACTATTTTTTGACACTCTTTCAGAGAAACATCACACGCTTTTCGAAATGGAGAAACACCACTCATAAACAATATTTCATCATCATAAATATTACCAATTCCTGTAAGAATAGATTGATCCAATAATACTGTTTTAATTGATATTTTTTTATTACAAATCTTATCATATAAATAATTAGAAGTAAGAGAAGAATCATAATATTCAATACCTAAATCGGAAAGAGGCTTAACATTATAAGTATCTTCAATAGGAATTAAATACATCTTCCCAAATTTACGTACATCATGAAATCTAAAACTAATATTAGAATCAAGTAATAATTCCACATGCTCATGTTTTCCTATTTCTTCACCTATTGAACGAAACATAAATTTACCTTCCATTCGAAGATGAATAAGTAATGAATAATCATCTAAAGATAAAACAATAAATTTACCTCGTGTATGGATATCATTAATTCTCTGATTAGCTATTTCCTTTTTAAATTGATTAATAAGCGGAAAGGCAATAATATTATTCCAATAAATATTACACCCAATTATTCTTTTACCTAACAACTTCTTTTTCAATGAATTAGCAACTGTAATTACCTCTGGTTTTTCAGGCATAACATCACCTACTTTGCTTCATACCAATTATTTCCAGTTTCAATATCAACTTTTAAAGGTACACTTAATTTAAAAGTATTTTCCATAATATCACGAACAATTTTTTTTACTTCTTCTAATTCACTATTTAAAACATTAAATACAAGTTCATCATGAACCTGAATAAGCATTTTACTCTTTAATCCACGTTTTTTAAATTCATTATATATTTCAACCATTGCTTTCTTTAAAATATCAGCAGCAGTTCCTTGAATAGGTGTATTTAAAGCCATTCTCTCTCCACTACTACGAATCATATAATTCTTATTATTTAATTCTTCTATAACCCTCTTACGATTCATTAAAGTTCGAACATATCCATTTTTATAAGCATCTCTTTTTTCTTTTTCCATATATTCAGAAATACCAGGATAAGTATTTAAATAATCATCAATAAATTTTTTTGCATCTTTTACATTAATTCCCAAATCCTCTGATAAACCAAAACTACTAATTCCATATAAAATACCAAAATTAACAGCTTTAGCATTTCTTCTCATATCTTTTGTAACTTCATTTTCTGATACATGAAATATATCAGATGCAGTTTTTGTATGAATATCTTTATTATCTACAAAAGCTTGAATTAAATTAGTAGCTTGAGCCATATGAGCAAATATACGAAGCTCTACTTGAGAATAATCACTAGATAATAAAACCGAATCATTATCTGGTATAAAAGCCTTTCGAATTAATTCAGAATATTCTGAACGAGCAGGTATATTTTGAAGATTAGGACTAATACTAGACAATCTTCCTGTACGAGTTAAAGTTTGAGTAAAAATAGTATGAATTCTACCATCACTTCTAACTTCTTCTTTTAAACCAACTGCATAATTAGTATATAGTTTAGCAAGTGTTCTATATTCCAATACTTTAGGAACAACTTCATGCTCTAAAAGAATTTTATCTAAAATATCTTTACTAGTGGAAAACTTATTATCTTTTACTCTTTTAGGATATTTAATTCCTAAATTTTCGAATAATATTTTAGAAAGTTGTGCTGGACTTTGAATATTAAACTCACATCCTGCAAGTTGATAAATTTCCTGTTCAACTACTTCCATTTTTTTCTTTAGTTCTTTTTCTACATCAGATAAATAATCAACATCTACTTTAATACCAGTTAATTCCATATCAGCAAGAACAGAAGATAAAGGCATTTCTATGTTATGAAATAAATCTATTTCTCCATCTTCTTCTAATCTCTTAAGTATTGCTTCTCTTGTATCATAAATAAATTTAGCTTTTTTTACAACAATACCTTTTAATTCATCTTCACCTAATTCTTTAGGTCTTTTCTCTGTACCATATAATTCCTCATAACTAGGAAAATTAACATCAAAACTTCTCGCCACAAAACTAATATCATCTTTTACGACATAATCAAGTAGATAAGTTCCTATCATTGTATCAAAATTACAATTTCTAATTTCAATTCCAAGATTATTTAAAACAACAATATTCTTTTTTAAATCATAAGTATATTTTTCTTGATTATTAGAAAACAAACTCTTATATTCTGAAATATCTTCCTTAGAAAGAAAATAGCCACTCTCTCCATCATAAAGTCCCATTCCTAATATTTCACTTTTACTATAAATTTCCCCCCTAGTTTCCAAATAAAATGAGAAACTCTTATTTTTTATATCTTTGATACTTTTTATAGAAATATTTTCTTCTTTTTTTTGTACTTTCTCTTCTCCTACTCCACTAAAATCATACTTTTTCAATAACGAAAAGAATTCTAATTCCTCTAACTCTTTCTTAAACTCTTCAGATTTATATCCAGTATAAACACAATCGTCTAATTTGAAATCTAATGGTACATCTCGATAAATAGTAGCCAAATCAAAACTCTTATAAGCATTTTCTTTATCATTTTCCAACTTTTCTTTGGTTTTCCCTGTAATAGAATCAATGTTTTCATAAACCCCATCTAAACTACCATATTTCGTAAGCAAATTAATAGCAGTCTTTTCTCCTATTCCTTTAACACCTGGAATATTATCTGATG
>CADBNY010000109.1 GCA_902796215.1 uncultured Erysipelotrichaceae bacterium
AAAAAATCTAGTTAAAAATACCATTGTTACCATAGTAACTAATATAGTAATAATCAACATTGTAGCAAAACCTTTAATACTAGATTCACCAAAAATAAACATAATAATTGCAACAATCAATGTTGTAATATTAGAATCAAGTATAGCATTAAAACTTTCTTTAAATCCTTCACGACATGCATTTTGTAAACTTCTACCTTTAAATAATTCTTCTCGAATTCTAGAAAAAGTAATAACATTAGAATCAACAGCCATTCCAATACCAAGCACTAATGCTGCTATTCCTGGTAAAGTAAGAACTCCCCCTACAACCCAGAAAACACCAAATACTAAAAAAGCATAAATCATCATAGAAACACTAGATATAAATCCAGCAAAATGATAAACACAAATTAATAATACCATAATTGCTGCAATAGCAATAATTCCTGCAATTAAAGTTGTTTTTAATGTTTGATCTCCAAAAGAAGCTCCCACTGTATTAGAAGAAAGTTCTGTTAATTTACTAGGCAATGAACCACTATTAATCAAATCTACTAAATTACTAACTTCTTCCAAAGTAAAATTACCTTGAATAATAACATCACTAGCAAATCCTTGAGATACAGTTGCTGCACTCAAACAATTAGAACTACTAGTTCCACATAAACTTCCTTCTTTTGAGTAACTATCCATTAAATCATTATAATCAAGCCAAATGACAATCCTGTTGTCTTCTTTCTGACTAATAGAAGAAGTAACTTCATAAAATTTATCTTTATCCTTTACTGATAATGATACTGCAGGTCTTCCAGAAGAGTCTTGCCCTATTTTAGCGCCACCTGCTTTCAATACTTCACTAGTCATTAACAAATGATCTTCTGTGTCTCTAAAAGAAAGGGTGGCAACTGTAGAAAGTTGACTTCTTGCTTCATCAGGATTACTAACTCCAGCTAATTTAACTCGAATCTTATCATTTCCTTCGATAATAATTTCTGGTTCACTAACTCCCAAACTATCAATTCTTTTACTTAAAGTCTTATAAGTAGCTGTAATTTTTTTATTATTCATTTTAGACCCATCAATAGACTCTGCTTTATATAAGATTTCAAATCCACCTTGTAAATCTAAACCAAATTTTAGATTTTTAAAAAGAGGAACACATAAAGCACAAATTCCTGCTATAAGAAAAATCAAAACAACAGAACTAATAATAACTTTTTTCTTCCCATTTTTCTTTTCTTTCATGTTTCTTCACCTCTAATAATTTCTACATTCTCAAAAGTCTGTGCATCCTGATTTTTAACTTTTTCCTTTAAATAATTTTCAACTTGATTATAAGAAATATTTAAAATATCTCTCACAATATCCGATAGCATTAATCCTCTTGCTGTTTTCCATTTTTCTTCAATCAAACAGTTCCAAATATCAATAACTTTAATAGAAGAAAAACCCTCTCTTTGAAATTCATTTTTTTTTACTCGAAGAGCTGGTTGAACTCTTTTGAACAACTCTAATAAAGAATCAAATTCATAATCCATAAAAGTACACATCCCTTTTGAATCATTATTATTATACCGAATTGTAAAAGGAAAAGAAAGACTTATTAAGAAATTTATCAAAATAAAAAGAAAAATATTTCACTATCTTTCTTTTTTTGCTCTAGGAAAACTATGATAATAAACTTCTTTTAAACGATCCGTTGTAACATGAGTATATATTTGAGTAGCTTTAATACTCTCATGTCCCAACAATTTTTGAACTGTTAATAAATCACAACCTTCATTTAATAAGTGAGTTGCAAAAGAATGGCGAATCATATGAGGAGATATTTTTTTATGAATACTAGTTTTTTGAATCAATTGATTTAATATATATCGAACTCCTCTTTCTGTTAAATGTCCACCATTTTGATTAAAAAATAAATAATCACTATTTTCTTTATTTAAAGCATTTCTTCCATCACTAAGATATAATTTTAAAATATCTTCACAATATTCCCCATAAGTAACATATCTTTCTTTATTTCCTTTTCCTAAAATTAAAATAGTTTTTTCACTTAAATTAATATCACACACTTTAATATGAACTAATTCTCCAACTCGAACACCAGTAGCATATAGCATTTCTAAAAGAAGTAAATCTCTCTGCCCCACAGGTGTTTTCTTATCAGAAATTAAAAATAATTCTTCTAGTTCATTATATTCAAAATAACGTGGTAATTTTCTACTTCTTTTAGGACCACTTAATAATGAAAAAATATTATTCTTAACAATGCCTTCATTAACTAAATATTTATAAAAGCTTCTTAAAGCACTTAATTTACGATTAATAGAAGCATTATTGTCTTTCTTTTCTTCCTTTAAATAAATAAGATAAAATCGAATGTCACTATAAATAATATCACTAAAATCTAAATTTTCTTTATCTAAATAATGAAAATATTCCAAAATATCATTTTTATAATTTAAAATAGTATAATCAGAATAATTCTTTTGATATTTTAAATAATCAAAATATTTTTCTAAAAAATATTGCCTATTATTTTTCATACATACCTCCATTTACAAAGATATCACTGCATATTATAAATACCATAAATAAGAGACTGATTCCAATTATCTGTTGTAAATGGTTGACTAGAATAAATACGCCATTCTGCACCTTCATCATAAGTTTGCATAATACCTGTATTAGGATTATACCCTACACAAACAAAAGCATGACTAGGCGCACCATTAACACCATTAGGTCCAACTAATACAACTGAACCATATTTACAATCTTGAATACTAGTAGATTTTTTCCAACCATGAGATATCAAATAAGACTCCATATCAGCAACTACTACTCCACCAGGGCTTTGATCAGTATACCCAATATCCCATAAAGATTTAGAAATTAGTCGATCACAAGAGATAATACCATCTGAAGTTGGTGGACTAGCATGACTGTTACCATAATGATAATTATGAGCTCTAGCATACTCAACTGTATTTTGAACAGATTTCATAAAAGTCTCTACATTATGACTATATGAACCATTAGAAGCAGGAACACTACCGTGTTCATATTCTTCCTCTTGAATAATTTTAGCGGCTTCACCATCATGAACAGAAATATACTCTGTAGACTGAACATCTTCCAACATAAGAGGAGAAGCATTATAACACTGAGCAAAATCATATTTTTCATCCAACAAATTCATAAAAACAGAAACAATTAAAGGAAGAAAAAATATAATAACAACTGCAATACATTTATTTTTAATTACATTCAATTTCTTTTTATCTTCTGGATTCATCATAAGTTTTGTCAAATCAAAAATTACCATAACCAGTAAAATAATAGGAACTACAATTTGAATTAAATTTAAAAAATTATGAAAAAGAGACAACAACAAGGCTAATTTATAATCACCACACAAGAGCATCACCCACCCTCAAATAATAATTTCTATTATAAAAATATTGATAAGCTAAATATTCCATCCTCTCATGCAGAGACACATAAGCCCTTATTTCACCATCAATAACATAAAGTGAAACATCTGGATTAAATTGATAATATTTTCCTAAATCATTATGAAAACAATCTAAATCACAATATCTTGAAATATCGCTTTGAAAATAATATTCAAGAAAGGCATCATCTACAAGTTTTTCAACATCAGAAATAGAAAAACCATTCTTTAACAATAATTCTTCATCACTAATTATTCTATTATCTTTAAGAGAAATATGATAACTAGTAAATAAAACTTCAGGTGATTCAATAGCATTTTTAGAAATAATTGTTACCAATAATGACAAAACAGTTCCATTCTTAGAATAATCATATCCTATTGACACCCCATTTTTACCATAATAATCTTCTACAAATAAAATAATATTGTCATTAATTGCTTGAATATCATTACCAACCAAATTTACTTGTGGAACTTCCTGAGAATAAATTTCATGTTTTTTGGAAGTAAAAATAACATTTTTTGTGGAATCTTTATAAACAATTAATGGTTTTTGAACATAATGAATTCCTAGAAAAATAAGAAACACAATAAATAGTACAACTAAAACAATAAAAAAAAAGTATTTATTCTTCATTACATCACATCCATTTACAAAGCATCAAAATACCATACTCTAAAATCAATATATATCACATCACCTAAGTTGTCAATAATATAAAAAAAAGAAGATTACTCTTCTTTATAATCACAAGATGAACATTTGATTTTTTCATTTTTAGTAACTAACATTTCTCCACACTCTGGGCATTTCTTTTCAATAGGCTTATCCCAATAAGCAGTTTTACATTTTGGATAATGATTACATCCATAGAATATTTTTCCTTTTCGACTCTTTTTTTCTACAATCTTACCATCACAATTTGGACAATCACAAACTTCTATTTCTTGCACTTCATCTTTTTTAATATACTTACATTCTGGATAATTACTACAAGCAACAAATTCTCCATATTTACCTTTTCGAATAACAAGTTCTTTTCCACATTCTGGACAAGACTCACCAGTTCTTTCAGGTTCTTTCTTTTTCATATCGGAGAATGCATCCTTTACTCGAGGCTCAAAAACATCCCAAAAATCTTTCAATACTTTAACTGAAGAAAGCTCTCCATCAGCTATTTCATCTAATTCCTTTTCCATATCACTTGTATATTCAACATTAATTAAATCACTAAAGAAATTTTGAAGACTATCAGTAGTTTCTATTCCTATAACAGTTGGTTTAAATTTCTTTTCTTCTAAAACAACATAATCACGAGACTTTATTGTATCAATAATAGTTGCATAAGTAGAAGGTCTTCCAATTCCTAACTCTTCCATTTCTTTAATTAATTTTGCTTCCGTATAACGAGCAGGAGGTTGCGTAAAATGCTGAGTAGATTCAACATTTGTAGTACAACAAACTTCAGAATCTCCTATTTCTGGTAAAATCTTATCTTCTCTGGATTCATAATCTTTATATACTTTTAAATAACCATCAAAAAGTAATACACTACCTGTTGTTTTAAATTTATAATCATGATTATCAAAAATAATAGTTGTCTGATTAACAGTAGCATCACTCATTAACGATGCAAGTGTTCTTTTATAAATCAAACTATATAATTTAAATTCATCACTACTCAAATATTGTTTAATCTTTGTAGGTTCTCTTAAAATACTAGTTGGCCGAATTGCTTCATGAGCATCTTGAACATTTTCTTTCTTCTTACTCTGCTTTACATGACCAACGTATTTTTTACCATATTTTTCTTCAATATATTTTTTTGTCGATTTAACAAAATCATCAGATAATCGAATAGAATCTGTTCTCATATAAGAAATAAGACCAACTGTTTCACTTTCAAGATCAATTCCTTCATATAATTTTTGAGCAATACTCATCGTTTTTCTAGCAGGAAAACCTAATTTAGTAGAAGCTTCTTGCTGTAAAGTAGAAGTAATAAAAGGCATTTTACTTTTTTTGGCTTTTTCCTTTTTTTCAATAGATTCTACAGTATATTCATCACCAATAGCATCAAGAACTTTATTCGCATCTTCTTCTGAATGAAGTTCTATATCATCTTTTTTATATTTAAATAATTCTGCTTCATATTCTGGAAATATTGCAATAATCTTCCAATATTCCTCTGGAACAAAATGTTCAATTTCTCTTTCCCTATCAACAATTAATTTTAAAGCAACACTTTGTACTCTTCCAGCACTTTTAGAACCAATTTTGCTTTGTAATAATTTCGAAAGACGAAACCCAATAATACGATCTAAAATTCTACGAGTTTCTTGACTTTTTACCAAATTATCATCAATAACAGTAGGATTTTGTATAGCTTCAAGAACTTTATCATGAGTAATTTCATTAAATAATACTCTTTTATAGTGATTATCTGGAATCTTCAAAGCATCTTTCAAGTGCCAAGCAATAGCTTCTCCCTCACGATCAGGATCGCTTGCTAGATAAACAAGGTCACTATTAGCAGCTTCTTTTTTTAAATCTTTAATAACACCACTTTTTCCCTTTATAGGAATATAGTTAGGTTGAAAATCTTTTTCAATATCAACACCCAACCCATAAGGACCAGTAGTTGCTAAATCACGTATATGTCCCTTAGAAGAAACTACTTTATAATCTCCACCTAAATACTTTTCAATAGTCTTACTTTTACTAGGACTTTCCACTATCACTAATTTCTTTGGCATTTAATCAACTCCTCAAATACTTATACTAATTATTTTATCTTTTGTCAACAATAAAAAAACGACAAAACTATTTTTTATGATTTTCTAAATATGCTGCAACTGGCCCATAACTTTTCCTGTGTTCAGGAAGAACACCATATTTTTCTATTGCTTCCAAATGCTTTTTAGTAGGATATCCAACATTATTCTTAAAATCATACATTGGATACTTTTTATCTAAATCCATCATCATTCGATCTCTAGTAACTTTTGCTAAAACAGAAGCAGCACTAATCGTAATACTTTTTATATCACCTTTAATGATTGGAGTTACTGGAATATCAATAGATAACTTCATCGCATCAGTTAGAACATGTTCAGGTAAAATATGACAATTATAAATTGCTTGCACCATTGCCTCTTTTGTAGCTTGATAAATATTAATCTCATCAATTCTCTCAGCTGAAACAATTCCAATTCCATAACAAATAGCTTGCTTTTTTATTTCTTCAAAAAAATACTCTCTCTTTTTTTCACTTAATTTCTTACTATCTGTTAGTCCATCTAATTGAAATTTTTCTGGAAGAATACAACAAGCTGCAACAACAGGACCAACTAATGGACCTCTCCCTACTTCGTCAACACCACCAATTAAAGTAATGCCTTCATCTCTTAAATTTCTTTCATACTGATAATTATCTAATGAAGCAAGATATAGCTCTAACTTTTTAATCAAAGGTTTATCATCTATATTATTCGCAAGCTTTTTAATTTCTAAACAATTTTTTATCGAAGAAAAATAAAAATCTTGAATAACTTCATAATCACCTAAAGAAGAAACTATATGAATAATTCCATTATCCATAGTAAAAGGAACTAAACTATTTATTTCTAAATAATCACATTCTCTTTTTAATCCATGACATACAATACTACTATCACCAACAACAACAAATTGATTTTTTGGAACAGAAAGAGATTCTAATAATTGAAAAATATCTTTTTTTTTCATAACCTCACCAAACCAATTGTCTACTAAAAAGAAAAAAAATGCAAGAAAAAAGAATAATTAACAATTCAATTATTCTATAATTTTACAGTCACAATATTCGCAAACTATTTTCTCATCAATAAATAAAAATAAAGCACAAATTATGACAACCGATCAAAAGTAATTTTACCAAATAAACCATTTTTAAAATCTCTCATAATAATATCTGAAACTTTATCATAATCAACAATACCACCTTTAGATAAAGCCCCACGCCTTTTTCCAATAGCCTCATATACTTCTGCAATATCATCTACACTAGTAATTCCATATCTTTCTTCTAATTTTTCTGGATAATATTGAAACATCTTCTCAAGAATAAAAGAACTAATCTGATCTTTATTTAATATTTCCTCTTTTATAGCAGAAAAAGCAGCTAATGTTTTCGCAACTTCTTGATCACTCATCTTCGGCCATAAAATACCTGGAGTATCCAATAATTCTATTTTATTATTTACGCGAATCCAAGATAAACTTTTTGTAAATCCAGGAGTATTACCAACCCCAGCAGAATTCTTTCCAACAAGTCGATTGATTAATGTACTTTTCCCAACATTAGGAGCTCCTACAATTAAAACACGAGCAACTCTTTCTTTTAATCCTTTTTGAACACGCTTATTATTAATATCTTCCATAAGCTGATTGGTAAAATTTATTAAAGATTCCAATTTTCCATTCATTAAATCAAGAGCAGCAACATAATATCCATTATTCTTATACCAATCTAATATAATATCAGTTTCCTTTTTATCACATAAATCATACTTAGTAACTACTAATATTTTAGGTTTATTTGCAAGTAACTCATCAATATCAACAATTTTAGAAGAAATTGGCATTCTAGCATCAATAACCTCATAAACAATATCAACTAAATTTAATTGCTCA
>CADBNY010000110.1 GCA_902796215.1 uncultured Erysipelotrichaceae bacterium
CTTACTTTCTGGTTCTATAAATAATTGGTGTCTTTCTTTATCTTTAAAGCGAACTACTTTATCTTCTATTGATGGACAATATCTTGGCCCTATTCCTTCTATATCATCTAATGCGCCATACATACTTGATTTATTCAGATTATCCATAATAATTTGGTGAGTTTCTTTAGTGGTATAAGTTAGATAACAAGGCAATTGCTCTTCTATTTTATATTGCGGTTCTAAGTCAAAGCTAAATGTTAAGTATTTATCATCACCTGGTTCTATTTTTGTTTTTGAAAAATCAATTGATTTTCTATCTATTCTTTGTGGAGTACCTGTTTTTAATCTTTTAATTTCAAATCCATATTCTTTTAATTTATCACTTAAATGATTTGATGGTTTTTCTCCATGAGGTCCTTGTCTTGTTCTTGTATTTCCTACTAAAATATCTGCTTTTAGGTAAGTTCCTGTTGTTAAAATAACAATTTTAGATTCTATTTTTTCTCCATTTTCAAGGATTACTCCCCCTACTTCATTATTTTTTACAATTAAATCTTCAACCATAGCTTCTTTTATTGTTAAATTTTCTAATTGATTTAGAGTTTTTAGCATTTCTTGTGGATAAGTTATTTTGTCTCCTTGAGCTCTTAATGATTGAACTGCAGGTCCTTTTGCCCTATTTAGCATTTTTATTTGAAGATGAGTTTTATCGGCTATTTTTCCCATAATGCCACCTAAAGCATCTATTTCTCTTACAACAATTCCTTTGGCAGATCCTCCAATATGGGGATTACATGGCATATCGGCAATATTTTTAATATTACTTGTAATTAATAAAGTTTTATGACCTTTATAAGCACTTGCATATGCAGCTTCACATCCTGCATGGCCACCACCTACTACTATTATATCTACCATTTTATCACCTCCTTTTATTTTCCTAGGCAAAATCTTTTAAACATTTCATCCAATAATTCTTCTTCATATGTAGAACCATTTATCGTTCCTAATTCTTCCCAAATATTTTTAATATCTAATTCTATCATATCGATTGGCATATTTTCTTTTAAAGACTCTTCAATATCTTTTACTCTTTTCAAACATTTTTTTAAAATGCTGATGCTTCTTGAATTGCTTAGATATGTTGGATCTTTTGCTTCTAGTTCATTTAATTTAAATAATTCTTGTATTTTTTCTTTTAATTCATCAAGACCTTTGTTTTTAGTAATACTTAGTTCTATTATTCTATCTTTGTCTACTTTTAATTCTTCTTTATTTAATTTGTTTTCTAAATCTATTTTATTAATTAAAACTAAGTATTTTTTATTTGATATTTTATCAATTATGTCTTGTATATCTTTTGATAATTCTTCATTGTTATTCAGCATCAATAATATTAAATCTGCTTCTTCCATTATTTTTAAGCTTTTTTCTACTCCTATAGCTTCTATGATATCTTCTGTTTCTCTTATACCAGCTGTATCTATTATATTTAATAAAATTCCATTAATTGATATTTGTCCTTCTACGATATCTCTAGTTGTACCAGCAATATTAGTAACAATTGCTTTATCTTCTTCTAGTAAAGCATTTAAAAGTGAACTTTTTCCAACATTTGGTCTTCCTATAATAGAAGTTTTTATTCCTTCTTTAATTATTTTTCCATTTTCAGATTCTTTTAAGATTTGTTCTATTTTTTCTTTTAAATTATTGATTTTTGGTGTTAGTACTTCTGTTGTAATAATGTCTATATCATCATATTCTGGATAATCTATATTTACATTTATATTACTAATTATTTGAACCATATCATCTCTTAATTCATTAATTAAATCTGAAGTTTTTCCTGATATTTGATTAATTGCCATTTTTCTTTGAGTGTCTGTTTTTGATTGAATCATATCCATAACAGCTTCTGCTTCTAATAAATCAATTCTTCCATTTAGAAATGCTCTTTTAGTAAATTCACCAGGTTCTGCTAGGCGACACCCATTTTCTAGCAATAATTCTAAAACTTTATTTGTTGGAGCAATTCCTCCATGAGTGTTTATTTCTACAATGTCTTCTGTCGTGAATGTTTTTGGACTCTTCATGATTGATACTAAAACTTCATCGATGATGCTATTATTATCAATAATATGGCCATAATGAATTGTATGAGATTTCACTTTTTTCAAATCTTTTCCTTTAAAAATTTTGTTTGCAATTTCTATTGCTTCATCTCCACTGATACGAATTATGGAAATTGCCCCTACTCCTTGACTTGTTGCGATGGCACAAATAGTATCCTTCATGCTAATCCCTCCTTTTTTCTGCTAGTATTATATCATATTTTTCAAAATAAAAAACTGATAAATAGAAATATGTTCTTAAATATCAGTTTTCTTTTTAATTTAATTTTTCTTCTTCTTTTGGTTTAATTACTACATAACGATTTGGTTCTTCGCCTTCACTTTCTGTATAAACCTTTTTATTATTTGTTAAAATATTATGAATAATTCTTCGTTCATATGAATTCATTGAATCCAGTTTTGCTTCTACTTTTGTTTGAGCTACTTCTCTAGCAATATTTTTTGCCAATCTTTCTAGAGTTTTTTCTCTTTTTTCTTTATATTCATTTACATCTATCATGAATTTGTAGTTTTTCCCTAATTCTGCATTTAAATATCCACCAACTATAGTTGATAATGCTTTTAAATTTTTGCCATTTTTTCCAATTAGTAGAGCATCATTATCTGAAAAGATAATATATTTTGGAATTTCTTCTTTGTTTTTTACTTCAATGTTTGCTGTATATCCCATTGCTTTTAATAATTTGATTAGATAATCTTTTATATCTTTAACAACTTCTCTTTTTTCAATTACTTCTATTTCTACTTTTTTGCTTTTAAATAATCCACCTTTTGTTGATTCTAATTCTTTTATAAATAAATTTTCTTCAACTTCTTGTAATTCTTCTTTTGCTAATTGAATTGCCTCTTCTTTGCTTTTTCCTGTGTATTTATGCTTTTCCATGTACTACTTTACTCCTTTTAACTAATATATTTTGTGCTATTGTGAATAGATTAGAAGTTACCCAATATATTCCTAATCCTGTTGGCATAAAGATTGCAGTAATTACTATCATCACTGACATCATTGTTGGCATCATTTTCATTGTTGGATCTTCTTGATTTGTAGATGTGTTCATTTTAAATGAAAAGAATGTTGTTCCTGCTATCAAAATCATCAATATTAGATAGGAATAGAAAGTAGGGGATGTTATTCCAACAGAAGGTGTTGTTCCTAATTGTAATCCTAAAAATTTATCTTCAAAAATTACTGGAACTCTTTGTACTGCTTCAAAAAAGGCTATGAAAATAGGTAATTGTAAGAAAGCAAATAAACATCCTGACATTGGATTTATACCATATTTTTTATAAACAGCCATCATTTCTTGATTTTGTTTGATCATCGATTCTTGATCTTTTTTATTTTCATATTTCTTTTGGATTCTATTTAATTCTGGTTGTGCCTTTTTGATAAGTTCTGATTGCATAGCTGTTTTTTTTGTGATAGGGAAGGCTATAAATCTAATTGCTAAACTTATTAAAATAACTGAAACTCCATAATTACCAATAATAATACCAACTTGTATTAGTATAAATGCTAGTGGTTTAACAAAAATACTTGCCCATAGTCCTTCATATTTTCCAGATGTTATTTTAAATTTTTTACATTCTGGTAATTTGTCTACATTTATTTTATTTTTTTTATATATTTTTGTTGTGTATTCTTTTGTAGGCTTACATAAAATGTTTTTGGTTAAAGTTTGACCTGTTTTTTCATTTTTTACTATTTTATTATTACTATCTGTCAGATTTTTTGTACAACCTGTTGTTAAAAGAACTAATAATAACACTAATAATACTTTTAATTTTTTATTTTTCTTTTTCATTTATTTTATTCCTTTCGTTCTTTTATTCATTATAGCAAAAAAACTATCTTGAAGTATTTCATATTTTTGATTAATTGCTTCTTTCCTTAATATTATAATATAATCTTCGTTATTTATATACACTTTTTTATAATTATCTATAATAGCTCTTAATTTTCTTTTATATTTGTTACGAAAAACAGCATTTCCTAATTTTTTACTTACTGATATTCCATACCGATCATATGATAAATTATTTTTTTGATAATAAATTACAAAGTATTTATTTTTTATACAGATACCATTTTTTATAATAGAATCAAAATCTCTCGTACTTTTTACTATAAATTTTTTTTTCATACCTTATCATTCCTTTAAAGTAAAAAACCACTGTTTAGGCAGCGGCATTTTTATTTGCAAAGACTTTTACGTCCTTTGCGACGACGACGATTTAAAATATTAGTTTTTTTGCGAGCAAAAAAACCTAATCTTTTTGATTTTTTACGATTATTTGGTTGATATGTTCTTTTCATTACTTCCACCTCCAGACATAAAATCTACATTATTATAATAATAAATTTTGTTTTTTGTCAATTAAAACTTATTTTTTTTAAAAGTCAAGATTATTTTTTTATAAAAATTTGTGTTATTGTAATTTAAAAAATTTTTTGAGGTAAATCCTATGTAATTTTGGAAATATGATTATGAAATAATTAATGAAGATATAAAAATAGTGGGCTTTAAAAGGGTTTATGGTATAGTTTTTTTACTTACGATAAGTTTATTAATTTAAGAATGGTTAATGATAGTAATAAATTTTTAATAAAGAAAATAACTGAAAATTATTAGGTTTGAAAAAAATATATATTTCACAATTTCCACAAACCTATGGAAAAGTAAAACTTTGATGTTTATAAAAAAATTGTGGAAACTGTGGAAAATTTTGTTTTTTTCTTGTATTGCAACATTCTAGTAGTGGAAAAAATTGTGGTTTTACTGTGGAAAATATTTTTTAAACAAAACTTGTTTATTTTTTCCATAATTTCATGTAGAATAATTTTTGTTAATGAATCTGGTGGGGAGATGGTAGAATGAATGTCGACATTTTTTGGTCGAAACTTTTAAGTCAAATAAAAGATGAACTAACTTCTCTCTCTTATAATACTTGGTTCTCTGATACAGAATTGTATAAATTAGAAGATGGAAAGGCTTATATTATTGTTCCAATGCCTATTCATAAAAAGCACTTAATAGACAATTATGCAGAATTAATTACTTCTAAATTATTTGAAATAACGAATTCTCATTATGAACTTGTGCTTTTATTAAGAGAAGAAATTGAATTAGAAGAAAAGAAAGAAGTTGAAAAAAAAGAAAAAATTACGACTTCAAATGATAACGTTCATAATAATTTAAATAAAAAATATGTTTTTGATAATTTTATTGTTGGAAACAGTAATAAATTTGCTCAAGCAGCAGCTTTATCTGTCGCTGAAAACCCTGGTAATATGTATAATCCATTGTTTTTATATGGAAATAGTGGTTTAGGGAAAACTCATTTGATGCACGCTATTGGAAATTATATTGTAAATAATACAGATAAAAAAGTTCTATATGTTACAAGTGAACAATTTCGAGAAGATTTTGTAAAAGCAAATCGGCGAGATGAAAAGGGAACTAATTTTAATTATATCGATTTTTTCAAAGATAAATATCGAAATATAGATGTTTTATTAATCGATGATATTCAATTTTTAGGAGGCGCGGCTCAGTCCCAGCAAGAATTTTTCCATACATTTAATAATTTATATAATGACAGTAAGCAAATTATTATTTCTTCAGACCGTTCTCCTGATGACTTGAAATTACTTGAAGATAGACTTCGAACGCGTTTTTGCTGGGGATTAACAGTTAATATTTTTCCACCTGAATTTTCTCTTAGGACAGAAATACTTAAGAAAAAAATTATTGCAGATAATTTTGAGCAAGATATTCCAGATGATGTTATTGAATATATTGCTTCTAATATAGGACCTGATGTAAGGCAATTAGAAGGATCTATTACTAGATTGTTGGCTTATTCAGCTATAATGGGTGGGGAAAAGATTACATTAGATCTGGCAATAGAAGCTTTAAAAGACTTTATTAGTAAGGGATTTGGAGAAAAGAATGATATTCATAGAATTCAAAAAATAGTTTCTGAATATTTTCAAATATCTGTTGAAGATATTAGAAGTAAGAAGAGAAGTTCTAATATTTCGTTTCCTAGGCAAATTGCAATGTACCTGTGTCGTACAATCACCAGTGAGTCATTTCCTAAAATAGGAACAGAATTTGGAGGAAAAGACCATTCCACAGTAATGCATTCTGTTGAGAAAATAGAAAATGAAATTAGAGAAAATAAAGATTTAGCTAATATTATTGAAAAATTAAAGAAAGATATAGGTGTTGTGTAAAAATGTGACTTTTTTAAACAGTTTTCCACAATAATATATTAGTTAAATTTTTGATAAATAAATAAAAAAAGAAATATTTTAACTTTTTCCACACTGATAATAGAAATATAAAAATAGAAAGAAGGAATTATAAATGAAATTTACAATAAAAAAAGATTTATTATTAGATGCTTTAACTAAAGTGTCAAAGGCAATATCTACGAAGAACTTAATCCCAGTTTTAGCTGGTATTAAGTTTGAACTTAAAAAGAAGAAACTTATTTTAACAGCAAGTGATAATGATATTACAATTCAAACTACTATTGAATCAGAAAATGATGAGGATTTTAAAATTGATAGGGAAGGTAGTATTATTATTCAAGGTAAGTATATTTTAGAAATTGTTCGTAAATTAAGAGATGAATATATTAATATAGAAGTTATTGATGAATTAAAAATACTTATTTATACAGAAAATAGTGAATTTAATTTGAATGGAATCAGTGAAACTGAATATCCTAATATAGGGTTAGAAGAAAGCAAGAAAAAAATTGATATAAAAGTAGGTACTTTAAAGAGTATTGTTTATCAGACTGCATTTGCTTCTTCTAATGAAGAGAGTAAACCTGTTCTTACTGGTATTAACTTTAATATAGTAGGGGATATATTAGAATGTAATTCAACAGATTCTTATCGATTAGCTCGAAAAATTATTCATTTAGATAAATCTAGCGAAGAAAATTATAATATTGTTATACCTAGTCATAATTTACTTGAATGCACAAGAATACTTACCAATGATGAGGAATTGGTGGAATTACATATTTTTAATAATAAGATATTATTCAAGACTGGAAATCTTAAGTTTGAATCCCGTTTAATTAATGGAACTTATCCAAACACATCTAATTTGTTACCAGAAAATTCTTTTCTTGTTATTAGTACAAAATTATTAGACTTTTATGATGTGATTGATCGGGTTAGTATTTTAACAAGTGATAAAGAGAAAAATATTGTAACATTAGAAACTTCTGGTAATACTTTAATATTAAAAAGTAGTTCTGTTGAAATTGGTAGAGTAGAAGAAAAAATGGCTATTCAAAAAAATAATGATGAAAATATAAAAATTTC
>CADBNY010000111.1 GCA_902796215.1 uncultured Erysipelotrichaceae bacterium
GCTGGGAGAGCGCCACGTTTGCACCGTGGAGGTCAGCGGTTCGATCCCGCTATGCTCCACCATTAGAAAAGTAAAGGACTTGAAAAAGTCTTTTTTTTGTTATAATGAATTTGTCAAGGAAACTTGCATAAAATAAAAAAGGAAATACTTAACTTTCGCATGTTGAGTACTTCCCAGAATTAATCTAGTTAGTACTTAATCTAGTGCAGATTGAGTACTATTTTTTTATACATAGAATCATTAAAGAAACTATTAATAAAATGATAAATATTGAATAAAGGAACTTAAATATTTACATTTTTTCAAACACTCTAAATACAAGAAAATAATTGAAACATGAATCATATCATGATATAATATGCAACTGAAAGAAGGGATTCCATGAATGATAAGAAAGTGTTTTTTTATAAAATAAAAAAGAATAAAGATCATTGGACTATCGTATTGTTAGAAAATGAGTCAAATTCAATTAATATAATCAGTGACAATATAGAACAACTATCTTTGTTCTTTGAAGAAAATAGGGATGCTATTTTTGTGGGAGCTAATAATTATATTGCTGATGATAAAATTATAACATCCTTACTAAAATATCAATCATTAGAAAAAAAAGTAGAATATGAAGAAATGAGCTCTACTTTACCAATAACTTTAGATATAACAGAAGGTATTGTAAAAGATAAATATGTAGATTTTTACAATATAATCTGTAGCATGTGGCAAGATAATAGCAAAATTATGCCATATGATTATAATTTAAATAGTGAACCCCAAGCCAATCAGCTAATTACTGATGTGCACATCATTCAAAGTTTGTATCAACAAGAAGAAAGACAAAATTTTTTAAATTGGAAAATGAATTTAATTAATAAATATAAATTACCAAAAGAAGCTTATTATTATTCATGGGGACAATTAATGAAAAGCATTATTGGTTTAGAGTTAGATGATTTATCAATAAAGCAAAACAGTCAATCTACGAAAATCAAGATTGCTTTAGATCCAAAACTAGAAGAAGCATTAAAGAAAAAAAACAACAAATTTTTGAACAATCTTCATAAAAATTTAATCAACAATTGGTTACCTTTATTAAAACTATATAAAATGATAGAAAAAGCTATAGAAGAAGAGGACACTCGATTAATTTATAAAATATTACAAGAAGTAAATGATGAAAACTTTTTAATAAAAGTATATGAAGTTATAGAAAAAAGATGTAAAGAAGACAATCAAAATTTAAAAAAAATACGCCAAGAATTAATAGAAAAGTATCCGTTATTACAAGGATATCAGGAAGACTATAAAAATAAAAAAGTATCACCATCATTAATTTCCCCAATTATGATTGATGACTGCAAAATAAATTTTAGTGAACAAGGTATTTTAGGAACAACAAAAAAAGATTGTATAGATACAGATTTAAACAGCGAATATGCATATCTTTATATTGATTTTAATAGTTTTGGACCAAATATTCTAATTAATAATAATTGGTTAGATGAAGTGGCAACATATAAAGAAAGATATTCAGAAATAAAAAATCAAAGAATTGCCTTAAAAGCAAAAAAACAACCAGAACAATTATATTACAAATATATATTAAATTCAGGATTAGATTATTTAATAGAAGTTAATACGAAAAATAATGAAAATATTGGATTGTCTTTAGCAGCAAATGGTATTATGACAATGATGTTACTTTACCAAAATTTAAAAAAATATAATGTTAATCTAATTGAATGTAACACTGATGGACTTATTGTAAGATGTCCAAAAGAAAACGTAGAGGATGTTAAAGAAGAAGTAAGAAAAATTGAAAAAGAGTTAAATTTATCATGTGATGTAGATAAAATTAACAAAATAGTTCATTTTGACAATCAAAATTATGTTATACAATTTGATAATGAAAAAGTAAAACATCTAGGAGTCTTTGGGGCTTTTCAAACACATCCACTATATTGTAGTGGAATTCCAGCTGTTGAATTAGCTTTAAGAGAATACTATCTGAATAGTATTCCAGTAGGAATTACACTTCAAAAACTTATAAAAGAAGGAAATATAAAAGCATTTCAAGAAATAAAAAGAGAAAAAACAAATAGTAAACAGAAATTTATAAAAGAAAAAGGGGTATATATTCCATATACAAAAAGTACTTCAAGATATTTTGCTATTGAAGATACAGAGGATAATTCGTTATATACCCAAACAAAAAAGGGTGATTATGAAGAATATAAAATAAAAAGAGGCAGAAAAATTAAAGATGGGTATTATCACTTAGTTGTAGCAGATAAAAAACTACCAAATAAGTATTCCATTGATTTAACCTATTATTTAGATAAATGCTATAAAGTAATTAATAATCATAAACCTTATGAGAACTTAGAAATATTAACTAAGAAGAAAGATAGGTACAGTTTCATAGATATTGATGGAACTTTAATTCCTGACAAGTCAGAAGAAGCATCAAAAAGAGTATTCTATGAAGCTGCTAGTAAGTTTATAGATGGAGAAAATTTAGATAAAGCTTATCAACTGTTTAATAGCCCAAAAGGTGGATACTTACTTCAATTCTTAGGTCTTTGTAAAAAACAAAATGGATATGGAAATACAAATAATTTTGCTGAATTTTTACAAGAAAAGCAATTATTAGGGGCTAAAGATAAAGAAGTATACAAAGAATTTGTAGAAAATTATAATCTTTGTGATATAGAAGAATCTAGAAAACTACATTTATTTGATGATGCAAAAGTATTATTAGATTATTTGAAAGAGAATTATTCCAAAATTATGATATATTCCAATTGGTTTAAAGGTGTGCAAAAATCAAAATTAGAATCCAATGGAATCACAGAATATAATGAAATTTATACAATTGAAGATACATATGCAAAACCTACTTGCAATGGTTGGAATAAAGTTTTAGAATACTCTGATATTGATAGAGATAAAGATATAGTTACTATGTTTGGAAATAGTACATCTGATGTAGTACCAGTAAAATTTGGAATACCATATGTTTTAGTTAATCGTAATGGAAAGAAAATTATAGAAAGATTACCAAAAACAGGAATAGGTGGTCTGATAGTTCCAAATTTCTATAGTATAAGTAATATAGATGCTGAACTTCAAGAAATGAGAAAAAAATATAAAAAAAGATAAAAAAGATTTTGAAAGAAAAATCACTAAATTAAATCAAGAACAAATTAGTACATGTAATACAATAAGGAGGATTTTTTAATCTTCCTTATTTCATCTTTAAAATTATGAATAATAACAACTTTCTATAAATCATAAATTCTATTAAAAAGATGAAAAAGTAAAAGTCTTGAAAAAAAACCTTTATTCATGTTATTATATACTTGTTAAAATTATTTCATGCCGATATAGTTTAGTGGTAAAACAGATCCTTGGTAAGGATCAGCGGTAAGTTCAATTCTTACTATCGGCACCATAGGGAAATCCGCTCGAACTTTTTATGGTTTCGAGAATAAATAGACAATCAATTCTAAATTAGGATTGATTTTTTTATTATTTAGAAAAAAGTCTTTCAAA
>CADBNY010000112.1 GCA_902796215.1 uncultured Erysipelotrichaceae bacterium
GAACAATTCTATATCCCATATTAAACCTCCTGTACTTGTTATATTATATCATACAATAGCAAGTATTTACCATATTTAATTATTTGCAAAAGATAGAAAAAATGTTCATCCCACTGGGCTTTTATCAATTTTATCATTTTATCAGATACCATTATCTGTGATATAATATTATTGGTGATTAAATATGTATAAAAAGAAAAAAGATATTTTGAGTTTTATTTTCATAGGTGTACTATTTATTGTCTTTGCATTATTATTCCTATTTGTAATAAATGCTAATAAGGATTATATAGATTATGGTAAAAAAATAGAATTGTGTATACAACTAGGTGGTATGTTTTTTACATCTTTTGCTTTAATACTAACTTATAATAGTTTGAGAAATGAGAAAGAACAAAAGCATTTAGCAAATAAACCATATTTAATATTATATGATATCGACTTTTCTATTGAAAAAATTGACAAAAATAATGAGAAATTAGATTTTGACTTTTCGATAATAAATAGAGGAAATGGAATTGCTAATAAAATAAATATTATTATCAAGAAATATGAAGATAATGAAATAATATTTGATAAAGATTATGCAAAATTAGATGTTTTAGATAATAACAATATTGCACCACTATTAGCTAGTATAAGGGATGAATTAAATAAGATGAATAAAGAAAACAATTATTCATACTCACCATATTTTGATGAAACACTAAGTGATGAGTTTTATATTAAAAATCCATCAAATATAAACCATTATAAAAATTTAGTTATAGAAATTATATACTACGATATTTATGGAAAAAAATACAAAGGCATTTTTAAGTCAACTTTAGATGATTATTTTGATTTGAAAGATTATGACGAAAAATTAATAGAGTATTAAAAAATATTAATTATATAAACAAGTAAATTTATTAAATGATATAATATTATCAGGAGGTCGATTTTAATGAGTATTCCAAGTTTATCAAAAGGTCCAATTATACCTAATGTAAAACCTGTTGTACCAAATGTTTATCAAGAGCATTTATCTAGTATTATTGAAAGTGCAAATGAACATACTGCACAGATTAATAAAGAATTAGAAAAAATATCAGAAGAAAGAGAAAAAAGATATCAAGATGGTGTAACAAGAGAAGAAAAAATGATAGAGTTATTAGAATCTATTGATAAAAACACTTCAGTTTTAAATGATATATTCAAAATTTTAGAAGAAAACACTAAAGATCAAAAAGCTATTCTTGATATACTAAACGATTTTAACTCATTAGCAACAATAAATGAACCAACAAAAGCACAAGGATTATATAGAAAAATAATGAATAAAATAAATACTGTTTTATCTGATGTTAATACTATGACAACATTATATTCATATGGTATGACTGTATATTCAACTCTACATTCCATGGGAAAAATTTAATGAGATTAATATAAGCATTTACTATTTCCCTATAATATGATATATTTAATATGTAATTGAGTTTTATCTCGTTACATTTGTAGTAATATGTTTCTCAAACGAGATACACAATTGCTCCATAATGAAATACGCTCGAACTTTTCGAGCTTTTTTAATAAAACTAACTCAGGTTTGGGTTAGTTTTTATGTACCTGCTTCCACATTTCATACTTAGAAGTTAAACAAAGACTATCCTACAAAGGAAGAATGGTATTTATGGTAAATATTATTAAACAAGAAGTTGTTATTGAAGAATCATTAAAAAAAAGTTAGAACTAAAAAGTAAGTTTTCAGATACTACATTAAAAAATTTAAATCAAAGTATAAGAAAGATTGATAAAACTAACTTAACCAATATTGAATAACAAAGAATAAGAATAAATGAAATAGATATTATAGAATAAGAAATAACTATTATAACAAAAAAATAATGATAAAAAAGACAAATAAAAAGACGATGGTTTTAAATTATAAGCTATCGTCTTTTTATATTTATTTTAATTTAATATTTAAAACTTTTGCAACTTCACTATCTAAATATGGAGAAATACTTCCATCATTTCTAGTTTCCAATAATTGATAATATGCTTGTTTTCTTTTTTGCTTTTGATTATTACAAAATTGCTTTCTTTCACTTTTAAAATCATCTAATGATTCATATTTATCTAAGTCAATTATTTCTGTTATTTTTGAAAAAGAATGTCCTTTAAATAATTTATTTCCCCTAATTGTTCCATCAATATCTAAAATTGCATAATAATGACCATCTTCTACACAAAATGATTCAACTATTCTTTCACCTGTCATTGGATTATCATAAGCGTATACATCACCTTCTTCATAATCTGATCTAATAGTAAATGTAGCAAGGAAACCATTATATTTTTTTAATATGCTATTTCCACGTCCAGATTCTATTAAACCCCAAGTATCTTGTGGAACAACAAATTTTCCTTCTTTATAATTATATAAAGCATTAAATTCTCCACCAACATTTTGAACTTGAAATAGATCTAAATCTTTTATTACAGTTATATCATGTATAGAACCAAAATAATAACTTCTTAATGGCCATCTATTTATTTCTAATAACTTACCACCAACTAATTTTTCATGAATCATAATATAACAAGTAGGTTCATCACTATGCACAACTATAATTGCATTTTCATCATCTAAAATATATTTATCTTCTATATTTCTTTTTGCAGAAACCATTATATCAATCATGCTTTTTTTTATACTTTCTTCTTTTAACATAAAAAACCTCCGCTTAAAAAATTGATTATTATTATACCTTTTTTATAAAATAATTGCAATAATTTGGATAAATAATCATAATAGTATTGAAAAAAATTGATTTATGATAAAAAAAATATAGAAATTAGTTGTATTAACTTATATAGTGATAGTTTCAAATTATCTTATATATCGCTCCATTTAAAAAAACGTCGGAACAATCGATGCTAAAAAAAGCTTAATTAGAAATAATTAAGCTTTTTGTTTCGAACTCTTACGTTTCATCTTTGAAGAAGAAGCTAACGAGTTTTATCAAGCAAACAGGGCAACTATTATTTATAGTTGTTCTTTTAATAATTATTATTGCATATTTCTACTTTTTTCAATTTTTCTTTCTAATCTTAATTGCTTAACTTCTTTTTGTTCTACTGCGCCATGGTCTGCTTGACTAGCAATAGCATTTACCATTCTTTGAGGTAATTCATGTTTTTTAGGGGCATTATTGTTTTGAGTTAAGACTAATTCTTGTATTGATATAGTAGCAACTTTTTCTTTTTTAGATGCTCTTGAAAAATAACCCTTATAGCATACTAAATCTTTAGAACCACCTGCTTTAAGATACTCATTTATAAATAATCTTAATCCTGGATCTGAACAATCTACTGCGTACATCATAGGAATATCAATATTTCTACCAAATTCTTTTGCAAAAAGGAAAGCTCTACGGGGACCAATTCTATTTCCACCACGTTCAATGATTCTATACATTGCACAATCTAATATTCCTTCGTTTTGATAAATCCATTTATCAACTGTTTTAATGACTTTTTCTAATTCATTATTTTCTAGTAGTTCAATTCCTTTTTCTTGAAATAGTTTAACAACATCTCTAACATTTAATCCAATCAATTCTTCATCTTTTATAACTGAATTTGTATAATCTGTAACATCTTCAGCCATTTCAATAACTCCATAATTTGTTAAATATAAATGAGCAACTCTAAAATTTGAATTTAAAACAATAGCACTACATCTAGGTGAAAAATAGCATCTTTCCTCCCCTGGTAATGATTTCAGAAAGACCTGTGTATTATAAAAATCACTCCAAATTAATTCTTTAGCATCTGAATTTTCACCAAGTAATTCATTAACATAAGGATTATTTCTAAACATTACATCATTTATATTGATTTGTTCTTGTCCACTTCCTGGCATTAATCTGTTGATTTCATAACTTGGATATCTTAATTCATACCATACTGCTATTTTTTCAATTAAATTTCTCATTTCTTTTGGAAAGTGATACTCCCTAATATCATTATCCTTTCCTTTTACCATATTTTCAAGATACCAATCAATAAACTCATCAACTTTATCATCTAGGTTGATTGGTGTAATCATTGAAACAGCTTTTGTGTTTCTGGCAATATTTGCTCCAAATGTAATTAATTTTTCTTTAAGATTCATATTAAACCTCCTGAATAAATACAACCATATTTTATCATAATTTTTATCAAAACAACATAATATCGTTCAACTATATAAATCATTGTATTACAAATTAAGATTTATCTCAATTACATTTGTCAATTGGTATTTCCCAAACGAGATACACAATTCTCCATAATGAAATACGCTCGAACTTTTCGAGCTTTTTTAATACATCTAACTCAGATCGAGTTAGTTTTTTATTATCCGACCCCACGTGTCAGACTTAAAAGGTATACAAAGAAAGAATGGCATTTATGGTAAATATTATTAAGCAAGAAGATGAATTTGATAATCTTAAAGAAAAAAATTCTAAACTACAAAATACCATTAATTTCTTCGAAAACTTATTTGATAAATTAGTTAAATTTATTAAAGATAAAATATTTAGTAAATAAGAAGAACTCAAAGATTATTGAAAATTTTCAAAAGATTTATATACTCACAATATATTTAGTGACAAAACATTGAATCAATTCAAGATGATTATATTTGGAATAAAGAAAATGATAAAGGTAAAGAAAAAGATGATTATGAAATGGAAATATAGTTATCATTATATACTTTTTCACTTTTTAGTGTATAATTATTACAAGGAGGAGATAAATGTGGAAATTGTAAGAACACATACAGGAAAAATTTATGTTGATAGAGATAAAAACTTAGAATTTTTAACGGTTGGAGATTATGGAAAAGAAAATAATATTAAAGCTGATTTTTTAGGCTTACATAAAGAAATAAATGGAGTTAAAAATACTAAAGTAGATTTAACTAAAAAATGGGTTGCTACTATTAGTACACAAAAAGGTTGCCCAATGAAATGTAAATTTTGTGATTGTCCTAAATTTGGATTTCTTGGAAATGTTTCTTTGGAAGAATTGCACTATGAAATTGAAACAATTTTGAAAAA
>CADBNY010000113.1 GCA_902796215.1 uncultured Erysipelotrichaceae bacterium
GTTTTTGCTGTTTTATCATTTAAAGAATAGAAGTCATAAATAAACATTTCAGATATTTTTTTTACATATTTTTCTTCATCTAATTCTTCTTTATCTAATATTTCTTTTAATTCTTCAAACATCTTTTTATATTTTCCTGGTTTATTCTCTTTTAGTTTATATCCATACTCTTTAATTTCATTAATTACTTTTACTTCTTTTGCTTCTTTTTTTGATGATAATTCTTTATAAACTAGAAAGCTTAAAAGTGCTAATAATAATACTAATAAAATGATAATGAAAACTCTTACTTTCTTTTTTAGTTTCATACTTTTATCACTCCTCTTCTATTCCTTTATCCTTTTTTTCATTTAGTAAATCAAATGATATAATATCGTTTGATACATCTAGTAATTGATTTGTATATTCAGTATTTGAGTTGATTTCTTCTTCTGTTATTGGTTCTTCTGATAATGGTAAATATGCTGATTTTTGGCTATTATAATATATTTTATTATTAACCCAGTTACCTGTTGGAAATACTACTATATTATTTTCTTTTATATCAAATATATCATGTCCTAAAGTGTATTTATTATAGAATCCAAACATATTTCCTAGGGTTGGTACAACATCATACATTCCCATTACATTTTTATTTTCAAAATTTAATTTTGTATTTTTCATGTTATTTGTCCAAATGATAAACGGAACTTTTCTTCCTAATTCATATTGATAAGAGTCATATTCTTTATAATTTGGATCATCTTCATCTAATATATCATCTGTTGTTTTGTCATAGTTATACAAACGTTCATAATCATTTCTAGGTAGTCTAGCATCATGGTCTCCATATAATATGAATACTGTATTTTCTAATAAACCTTTTTCTTCTAATTCTTGGATAAATTCTCCTAGAGCAGCATCTGCATAATGAAGAGATTTAAAGTAATTTCCTAATTTGGTTCCTTCCATATATGGATAAGTAACTTCCTCTGTTGTCCCATCTTCCTTTGTTATTGTTTCTTTCATATCTACTGGAAATTCTCCGTATTTTTCTACTTCTGAAAATGGAGTATGATTTGATAACATAATTAAAAGTCCATACCATTTTTCATGTTCTTTATTTATTTGTTCTATCTTTTCAATAGATTGACGGAAGAATTCTTTATCTGATAGTCCTAAACCAATTGTATTTTCTTTTGTTACATTATAATCTGTTTTACTATAAAATCTATCATATCCTAAATTTTTATGCATAGCTCTACGATTCCAGAAATCAGCATTATTAGCATGCATACTAAATGTATAATAATTCTTTTCTTTTAATAGTGTTGGTATTCCTATATACTTTCTATCAGAATAAGATACAAAAGCTGTCCCACTTTTTGTGGGCATTAACGATGTATTATATGTTAGTTCTGAATCACTACTAGTTCCGACACTTACTTGAGAATAGAAGTTTGAAAAATACATTCCTTCACTTGATAACTTGTTTAAAGTTGGTGTAACTTCTTGATCATTAAATCTTAATCCTATAGCATTTGTCATCATACTTTCTCCATGAATTACAATGACATTTTTTCCTTCAAAAATTTTTGTATATTCATTTGATGGAGATTGTTCTTTGTCTTTAAAATAGTCTTTGAAACTTTTATTTGCTTTATCATAACCAAACATAGAATTTATTTTTGGTTGAATTGAAGTAAATAAGTCGTTCGTTTGATATACATATATTCCAAATCTCATAACTATATATTCTTTATTCCATTGTTTAAGAAATCTTGATACGTCTAGTGGTGATAAAGTTAATAAAAATAATACTAATAAAACACTTGTAATACTTAATGATTTAAATGTTTTTTTCTTTCTAAGTGATTTTATTTCTACCTTTTTGTAATAATTTTTCTTTTTTAATTTTAAATGAACTAAAACTAAAACTATTGGACCAATAATATAAAATAAATCCTTTAATTGTAAAACATTTTCAACTACTGCATCTCCTACATCTCCAATATATTGAGTTAATGAGAGCATAGAAATAGATGCGAAAGATGTATAGAAAGTATAATAAACTGAATTAATCATACAAATTCCACTAAAGAATATACAAAAGCAAAAATAGTAAATAAATCTATTCTTTGGCTTTAATAAGTATCCAAAAGATCCTGCTAGTGTTATAATTACTAAATCTGCTAAAACAGCTCTCCAAGATAAATAATTTTCAATGGAGTGCATGCAAAAGAATCTTAATACGGTAGAATTTATCACACATATTATTACAAAAGCTAAGAATAGTTTATTATTCTTTATATATGACTTTATTAAATGTTCTTTTTTCATTTTCTTTATATTTTTTATAATATTATTTTTTATCTGATTGAATACAATTTTTATTCTTTTCATATCAATACCTCGTTCTTATTATATCACTA
>CADBNY010000114.1 GCA_902796215.1 uncultured Erysipelotrichaceae bacterium
ACTATCTACTCCTTCTAGAATAAAATTAATTTAATTATAAATCTTATTTTTTAGGGGAAAAATCTCCACACTTATTCTACACTAACTCTTAAAACTTATCAATGTCAATCTTAATATATTTATTATCCGCTAAAAAGCTACTTGCTTGAACTAAAGTACGAATTGCATTAGCAGTACGACCTTCTTTTCCAATTACTCGGCCAATATCCTCTTCAGCAACTATTACTTGAATAAGCATAGTATTTTCTTCTTCTGTTGGAAATTCTTTAACACTAACACTATCTTTATGAATAACAAGTGATTTTACTATTGTTTCTACTAAATTCACCAAATCCATAATTAATTATCTCCTTTTTTAGAAGCAGTAAACTTTTCCATAATTCCTGATTTTTTAAATAAATTATAAACAGTATTAGTAGGAATTGCTCCATTATGTAACCATTTTAATGCAAGTTCTTCATTTATATCTACCTTACATTCTCCAACTGGTGCATAAGTTCCAATTAATTCTAAATATTGTCCATCTCTAGGACGTCTAGAATCAGTAGCAACAATTCTATAAGTTGGTTTCCCTTTTGCCCCTAATCGTGTTAATCTCAATTTAACAGCCATATTATCCCTCCATTTCTAAATATCGACATTATTATAATAAAAAAAGAATATGATGTCAACCTTTTTTTGTTAACACAAGAAAATCACTTAAAACTAATACCAAAATCTTTTCCCAATATACTAAAAACCAAACTGATAAATGCTATCTTGTATCAAGCTACTACTTTTTTTATATTTAAAAAAAATATTATTATCTCTTCAATAACCTCATACCATCCAATTTTAGAATTTATCTCATAAGGAGTATTCCCAAACAAATTGTACTCTAAAATAGTACACTCTAAATTTAATAAATTAATCGTTTTCTACATTTTTATAGTATATATTAAGAATGATATTAATGAATAACTACAAACTGTTTATGGAACACAAAAAAAGACTATATAGCCTTATTCTCATCTATATAGTCTTCATGAACTTGTTCTTCAATAGTATCCAGTGTTTCAATATCTTTATTTTCTTCTACTATTTCATCCCAAGGATCTTCTTCTAAATTTGCTTCTATTTTTACTTTAATATCTCCGACTAACTCAATACCCAATTCTTTTTCAATAATATAAACAATTTCATCATCAACAATATCTGCTTTAACACAATTTGGTTGTTTTAAACTACGAACGATAATTTCTTCACCATCTACATCATTATTAGATTTCATATGAATAACTTCATGGTAAGTATCACTACCACGTATAACATCTGTTTTAGTATCATTATCATAAGAATACCAAATATTAACATCATAACTACCTGTTATAATAATATCATTTCCATTTTTAGTACCATTAAAATTATGATTAATAACCCAACAACCCAAAATAGTAGAAGGATTATCCACATGAATTTGATTTTTAGTAGTAAAAGTTTTTTTCCCTTTTGAAACAATGGCTTTTGTAACGATCTCTCTATAATTTGCCATAGATTCCTCCCAGTTTAATATATGTAAAAACTTTAAAAAAAATACTAAAAACTAAAAATTAATGATATAATAAAAAAAGAATAAGGAGTGATTTTATGGCATCTGCAATTATCCATCTAGCTATAGCAAAAAAAGTAAATGAAAAAATAAAAGTAGAAAATAAAAAAGATTATTATTTAGGAGCAATCGCTCCAGATATTTCAAAACAAATAGGAGAAAGCAGAGAAAAATCTCATTTTTTAATTAATACAAAAAAAGAAATGCCAAACATAGAACTATTTAAAAAAAGATATCCAACTTTTATGTATAATTCCTTCGATTTAGGATATTTCATACATCTATATGCCGATAAATATTGGAGAAAAGATTTTCTACCTACAATAAAAAAAGATAATTTTATAAAATTAATAAATGGTTCTTTTATAAAATCAACAGAAGAGGAAATTAATGAAATGATCTATTCTGATTATACAAATTTAAATATAAAAATAATTGAAGAATTTGACTTAGATTTGTCACTATTTTATGAAGATTTCATAATACCAAAAACAAACATAAAAGAAATACCAACAAATAAATTAGATATATTAATTAATAAAATGGGTTTATTAATAGAAAATTCAAAATCAGAAAAAACCTATACTTTAGATATAAAAGAAATAAAAAATTTTATAGAAAATATAGCAAATAAACTCATAAAAGAATTAGAAATATATTATTAAAAAGACGTATTTTTATATAAAAAATACGTCTTTCATTATTCTTCAATATTATTTAATAAATGAAAAAAATAATCATTTAACTCATCCCGAACATAATCTATTTTTTCATTTATAATCTCTAAATTTTGCATATAAGCAGAATAAATTGGAATATCACTTAACTGATTAATTAGTTTTTCTAGCTCTTTTTTTATAGATTCATCATAATAACTTTTAACATATTTTTTTTGATATTCTTTTACTTCCTTTATTAATTGTAAAATATCCTCATTAGAATCCATTTTTTCTTTTAATAAAATACAATTTTTATATTCTTTTGAATTCTTAATACAATCAATTACTTCTTTTAAAGATTTATTTACACTTTCCATCTAAACTCCATGTCTTAGCCGATGTAATTAAAACATCAACTATTTCCCCCATTTCTAAATCTTTTTCACTTACAAAATTAATCAATTTATTAGTTTCACTATATCCATAATACATATTTTTCTTTTCACTAATACCTTCAACTAATACTTTTAAAGTAGCCCCTTCCAACTTTTTATTATTCTCTAAAAAATAATAATTCACCACTTTATTTAAACGTTGTAATCTTTCTTCCTTTTCAGAAATTGAAACATTATCTTTCAACTTACAAGCAGGAGTCCCATCTCTAGAAGAAAAAACAAAAGTAAACGCATTATCATATTGACACTCATGTACTAAGCTTATTGTCTCCAAAAAATCCTCCTCAGTTTCCCCAGGAAAACCAACAATAATATCAGTAGAAATACTAACATTTGGTACAGTATCTTTTATTTTATGAAATAATTCCAAATAACTCTCGCGAGTATAACGACGTCCCATCAATTTTAAAATTCGATTTGATCCACTCTGAACAGGTAAATGAATACTAGGCATAATATTAGGATATTTTCCAAGAACCTCAATCATTTTATCTGTAAAATCCCATGGATGAGAAGTCATAAAACGAATTCTTGGAATATCTTTCTTAGCAATTTCTTCTAATAAATCTCCCAAATTATAATCATTATACAAATCTTTTCCATAAGCATTAACATTTTGACCTAATAAAGTAACTTCTTTATATCCATCACAAATTAAATCATCTACTTCCTTTAAAATATCTTCTTTTGCTCTACTTCTCTCTCTCCCTCTAGTATACGGAACAATACAATAGGTACAGAACTTGTTACACCCATAAATAATATTGACATAAGCCTTAAATGGATTAACTCTAACAACTGGTAATCCCTCATATAAATCTCCCTCACGAGAGAAAACTTCAACTTGCTGCAAATTATTTTCAATAGCAGCATCAATAACATTAGGAAGTTGATATAAATTATGAGTTCCCAAAACAAAATTAACAAACTTATAATCCCTTAGTATTTCATCAACAACACTAACTTCTTGAGCCATACAACCACAAACACCAATAATAAGTCCCTTTTTTTCATTCTTTAAATGTTTTAATCGCCCAAGCATACCAAAAGCCTTATTATGAGCATTTTCACGGATACTACAGGTATTTAATAAAACTAAATCTGCATCCAAATAAGAATCTGCCAAAGTAAATCCTAATTCTTCCAATAAAGCAGCAATATTTTCACTATCATGTTCATTCATTTGACATCCATAAGTCTTTATAAAGTAGCTCTTATTTCGATATTTATTCCTTAATTCATCACTAAATTTAAAGGAAACTCTTTTATATCCCCTTTTATCTCTAGTTCTAGCATCTTTATAATCAGGCAAATGCATAATTTCACCCCATTTCTTATATTCCTATATATGATAACCTAAAAAAAAGAATAACTCAAGCTAAGAAGTTATCTTTTTAATTTTTTATGGCACTTTAAGCAATAAGCAGTGCACTAATAATTGAATCTAATAATAATAATTGATTATTCATAATGTCCCTTTTTATTGCTTCCATATTTTTACGAATATTGTCAACTAATTCTCTTACTTTCATATCAAGATTTTTTTTCTCTAGACTTGAAACAATAATATTTAAATTTGTAATCTTAGAATACTTTCCATAAAACTTGCTTTTAATACTTGCATTTAATAAGTTTATAAAAGAAAATATATCAATATTATCAAATCTCTTGTCCTCTAAAATCTTAAAAGCAGTACACAAATAATGATTAGAAAGAGCAATATCCATAGCCGTTTGTCCCTTATTATTTTTTATATTTGGTAAATAGTTCTTTTTCTTCGTTAATTGCTCCATTATTTTTACAGCCATAGCTGAATCATCTTGAGCTAAAATATGACCAAATGTATTTCCTTCTTCATTTTGATGATTAACATTCCAATTTCTTTTTTTCATAACTTCTAATACTAAATCATATTGTTTAGCCTTCAACAATCTAGTAACAGCATCATTACCAATACCATCTATTACATTAACATTAATTTCATTATTAAAAATTAAATCTCCTATTTTTTCATATTCAAAAGATTTAAATAAAGAAGATACTAATCTTTTTTCCTCTACACATGCTACAAAATTTTTTTTCATAAAACACCTCTTTACACGTGACATTTAAATATTCTAGCAAAACACATAAAAGGTGTCAAATACCCTACAGACTGTGGTATAAAAAATTTTTATTGCCATATTCTTGTTAAAGTACAAACCAAAAAAGAAAAAGTCAAGAAGACTTTTCATTTTTTTCACACTAAGAAATAAATAATTTATATAAAACTAATAAGTTTCAAATAGAGCAATAGATCATGTCTTTTTTATTTGCTATTTTTCTACTACTACATATTACATCCTTGATGATTTGATTAACCCTTTTACAATAGAAATACTTTTATTATCACAATCTAGTAAAAATTTATAATTTTCTTTAGCTTCTTGTGGCGTAATTTCCTCTATTTTACCACTTTCAGAGGCTACATCATGATAGTATATAGCTCGATCAGGAAAGATTAAAATATTAGGTTTCATATTGCTTAATCGTGCCGCATATTCCCAAGAACCATCCCTTGTTGATTTTTCAGTTTCAATTTTATCTACCAACCAAGATCTAAAATAGTTAGCTCTATAACGTGTTCTTCTCTCCATTTCAGCTATAAAATCCTCATATTCTTTATTAATAGAACCATGATCATATAACAAAAGATTCACACTTACCCCTTTAGCTAATCTTTCACTGATTATGTCATACATTGCTGAAAAAACTTCATACAATTCTTCTGGATATCTAAAGTTTGACTTTGCATCATAAAATGAGCAAGATTCATATTCTAATCTTAATCCCATCGCTGATAAAAGAAACTTTAAAATAGAAAAAACATATAAATCAAGATTTTGATTTTCTGTCAACCTATCAACTATATAAGTATGTAAAATTTCTTCAGCTGTTGGTATTAGAAATGGCTTTTTTCTATTAATCATTTTTCCCCCATATTTTTCTCTTAGGTTTTCATAAAATTCAGTATTCTCTTGAGCATTCCTTACAACTTCATCACAAATTTCATCATCAATAATTTCAAATCCTACATCTTTACCATATTCATCCTTACATAGTTTTACAGCTTTTCCTATCTCAAAATCATCATAATTTTTAACACCATCTATATCATGATAATCATAAAAGCAGCCTGTTTGATGATCTATTTTAGCTCCTAATATACTATTAGCATAAAAAAATTCACTATGATAACACTGTTTTTCAATTACATAATAATTTTCTTCATCTTTACAATTATTATTCATAAAGTACACTCCTTCGCTGATATTATATATTTCTGTTTACAAAATGTCAATTTTCAACAAAGACCTAGAACCATAGACTTTTATAAAGTAAATTACAATATTAAATATATCTATTTTAATTTAAAAAAGCCACAAAATGTGACTTTTATAAACTAAATTATTATTATCCTAATTTATTTCCACAATTTGAACAGAATTTAGCTCCATTTGTAGCAGTTCCACAATTTGGACAGAATTTTGCTCCTACAGGAACTTCGGTTTGCGTTGCATCAACACCTTGATTCAAATCTTTTGCACTAACACCTTGATTTTGAAAAGCGCCTTGAGCAACACCTCCAATCATTCCTCCACTAGCCATGTTCATCATTCCAACTCCCATCATTCCAGCAGCAGCTCCATTAGAATTATTGGCAGCATCTTGAACAGCTCTTCCATAAGAACCAACAAGAGTTCCTTGTTGCATGTAACTATTTGAAGAAAGTTCATAATTATCAATTTTCTTCTCAGATTCATCATCTAATGTTACAGATTCAACTACAAATCCTTTTAAATTCATACCACGATCACGTATTGGCTGATCAAATACTTTTTCATCCATTACTTTCTTTATTTCAGCAGTAGCACTAGGTAATTCAAGAACAGGAACCTTATGTGCACTATTTCCCATTTCATTTAAAACATTTTGAAAAGCACCAACAACTTCAGATCTCATTTGTTCTATAATTTCATCTTTACGATACTCATCAGCTGTTCCAGCAATCTTACTCATAAATAGAGCAGGATCACTAATTGTAAAAGTATATTTACCAAAACATTTAACTTCCACTCGTAACGGAGTCATTTCCCCAGTCATCTGATTTGGAATTGGATGAGACCAATCTTGAAAAGGAACTGGAGCAGGTGTACCAAACTTATTATCAATGATCTCTTTTCCATTAATATAGAAGACAGCTTGCTCTTTACTAGTTCCACCACCATAAGTAAAACGAGTCCACATTTCTTTAAATACATCCCCAAATTGTCCTGCAAAAAAAGAAGGTGAAGTAGACTGATCAAATGTAAAAATTCCATCCTCAGCTGTAGCATCTAAAATTTTACCATTTTGAAACACCACAGCTATTTGACCAGGTGCAACTTGAATTGCACTATCTTTACTAATGATACCATTAGGAGTAGTGACTTTTTTCATTAAAATATCATTTCCTAAATCATCACATTTAATATACTCTTTCCATTGATCATGTAAAGTGCCACCAACAGCACCAACTACAGCTTTAATTAAACCCATAAAAATCTCCTATCTAAAATAAATTACAATTATATTATATAACAATTCTAAAATATTTAAAAGACTTATTTTTTATCACTAATAATAGAGTTACAAAATTCATCTTCTTCCAGTTTCACATTTAAAGTAGACTCATCGATTCTTTTTGACAAAAATTCCCGATAAGACAATTTTTTATATTCTCTTAATCGATATACAAAAAACATAATAAAAATAAAAGACAAGGCAACAGATAAAATAACAATTTCTATCCAAGGAATAATCTTAATAATCTTACCACCAGCACTAACTCGATAATCCCCAACACGATTAAGATTAAAAAAACCATCTAATATTTTTATATAAGTGTTAGTTGCTGAATAATACTTACTTTCTTTTATATCAGAATAAATATATTGTAAAATATCCCTAATTCTATCATCGGAATAAATACTAAATACTTTCCCATTTTTATCACCAATATTACCCATAAAAATTTCAGGAGAACCTCCGGCAACACATATAACAAAAACAACTCCATCCTTTTTAAAATCATTATAATCATAAAAATGATAAGCATAATCTGAAATTAAATAATTATTGGTATCATTTGTAGTTACAATAGCAACGTCAATATTACTAGTATTAATAAAATTAATGACTTGATTATAAAGTTTTTGCTCTTCCCCTTCCGTATATAAATCAGCATAATCATATATTTTCTCTAAAGAGTTAACAGCTGGTGTTTCCAATATTTCTTGAATATTACTATCATCAACAACAACATCTTTAGGAACTAACAGATTATCATTCGTCCTTGTATAAGTATTAATGCTTGCTAATGAATTAATTGGAAAAAACAAAAAAGAAAATATAACAAGAAAAAAGCAACGATTAAATTTCATAAAAACCTCCTATAAAAAATATGCTATCAAATATGAAATCAAAAAAACTAATCCAAAAATAAATAATGCAAATATAGTAGTTTCAATAATCCCTATAGGAAGATTAAAATATTTTTTCCCATTTTGACCATTCATAATACATTGATAAATATTATTTTTATACTTTACACTTAATAAATAAATAGGAACAAATACTTCCTTTGTGTTAGAAAAAGATACAACAGACTGATCATCTTTCAATTTTTTTAACGAATGAGGAATATTTTGGCAAGCAACTGCAACTGTCTGCTTAGATATTTTTTTTCTACTCTTTTCTGAAATAGAATCCCCTTGCATATCACCAACTAGATAAAAAAACTGTGATTTGTCAGAAAAATCAATGCTTTTCAAATTACTAAAATCATAATCGCACACAGTTTGAAAAACTCTATCATCAATTTTTGAATTAATATTTAATAAAACATTTGTATAATCAAAATAAATACTTTCTAAGACATTATACATTTTTTTCTCCATAAGATTATCAGAATTTTTTTCTTGATCAACCCCAACAAAATAAAGTGTTCCTTTTTGATTAATATCAGATAAAAAACAAGATAAATACACTTCTTTTACAGACCACATAGTTTTCTTTCTCTTGAATTTTATAGGAACTATCGGATTCCAAATTATTTTTTTTCTATATTCCAAAATAAAATCTTTTATTGACTTATTAAATGGAATAAGATATGAATCTTTCATACCATTAAAAAAAACTGAAGAAATACCTTGTTCAGAACAGATAATACAAGAATTAATATTTTGCCTAGTAAAAGAATAAAAAACAGAACCACAATGATTACATCTATATCCAAATACAGAGGTAGGAGATTTTTCTTCTACTTCTGAACTATTTTCAAATACCTCATCATCTTCTTCGTACAAAATATCCCCATCATAAGACATAGAATCACCCTCTTAGTATAACTAAATTATAACAAAGAATAGCAATAAGAACAATTAAAAAATAGAATCTAATCAATTCTATTTTGTAGAATCTAATCAATTCTATTTTTTTAATACAAATTCTACTTTTTAGATTCTATAATTGTTTTTCCACCCATATAAGGCTGTAATACTTTTGGAATTTTAATAGAACCATCTTCTTGATAATTATTTTCTATTAAAGCTATTAATCCCCTAGGTGTAGCAACTACTGTATTATTTAAAGTATGTAAATAATACGTTCCTTTTTCACCTTTTGCTCGTATTCCTAATCTTCTTGCTTGCGCATCCCCTAAAGTACTACAACTTCCTACTTCAAAATATTTTTTCTGTCTTGGACTCCAAGCCTCTATATCACAAGATTTTACTTTTAAATCAGCTAAATCTCCACTACAACATTCTAATTGACGAACTGGAATATCAAAATTACGAAAAATATCAACAGTCAATTTCCACATTTTTTCATACCATTCCATAGAATCCTCTGGTTCACAAATAACAATCATCTCTTGTTTTTCAAATTGATGAACACGATATAAACCACGTTCTTCTAAACCATGAGCTCCACCCTCTTTTCTAAAACATGGAGAATAACTTGTCATATGAATTGGTAATTCTTCTCTTTTAATAATTTGATCCTTAAATTTTCCAATCATAGAATGTTCACTAGTTCCAATTAAATATAAATCTTCCCCTTCTATCTTATACATCATAGCTTGCATTTCTGGAAATGACATAACTCCAGTAACAACATCACTATGAATCATAAATGGTGGAATTGCATAGGTAAAACCAGCATCAATCATAAAATCTCTTGCATAAGCAATCATTGCTTCATGTAATCTTGCTATATCACCTAACAAATAATAAAATCCTTCTCCACTCGTTCTTCCAGCAGAATCTTTATCAATTCCACCCAAATTTTCTAAGATATCTGCATGATAAGGTATTTCATAAGAAGGAACCACTGAATCTCCAAATTTTTGAACTTCAACATTTTCAGTATCATCATGCCCAATAGGAACAGATTCATCAATAATTTGTGGAATAACCATCATTTTATCTTTTATTAAAGAAGTTAATTCCGCTTGTTCCCCCTCTAGTTTAGCAATTTCAGTTGAAGATTTAGCAACAGTTTCTTTAATCTTATTTGCCTCTTCTTTCTTACCATCTTTCATAAGCAACCCAATTTGTCCACTAAGTCTATTCTTTTCTGCTTTTAAATTATCAGCTTTAATTTGTACTGCACGCACTTTCTTATCAAGTTCAAAAACCTCATCTACTAATGGAAGTTTCTCATCTTGAAATTTTTTCTTAATATTTTCTTTTACTAAATCCTTATTTTCTCTTATTAATTTAATATCTATCATATTTTTCTCCTCTTTTCCTATTCATATTATTTTTTTTCAAAATTCAACTTTTTTAAAATGTTTTTATATAATAACTTATCAATTTCTGAATCAGTAAATTTTCTCTTTAAAAGCATAGTTATATCATTCTTTATAGTAGAATAATCAAATACCATATCACCAAAATCTTCATTAAATAAGACTTTAGCAAACTTCATATCATCTGATGATACACATACATAATCAATTCCAAGTAATGAAACAGCTCTTTCAATATGTTCTAGATAAACATCTTCTAAAGAATCATTATTATCAGAATCTTTAGTAAAAACACTATAAGCAACGATTCCTAAAAGACCACCGACACTCCCTAATGCTTTTATTTGTTCATCATCTAAATTCCTTTCATGATGACAAATTTCATAACAATTCGAATGACTAGCAATCACTTTCACTTCTTTCCCTAGATTTTGTTGTTCCCTAATTAAATCAATTGTATCATAAAATGTCTTTTTGTTCATGTGACTTAAATCTAATGAAATTCCCAAATCAATAGCTTTTATTAAAAACTCTTTTCCTAAATCAGTAAGGCCATAGTCCCCTCTATTTCCAGAACCATATTTATTAGGACAATTCCATACAAGCAAGATATTTCTAAGACCTAAATTATACAACTCCTCAAGTTCAAAAATATCATTAATATAGTCACACCCTTCTATACTAAAAATAACTTTCTCATCTGGAAGATATTTTCGAAATATTTCAGTAGATTTTTGAAACATTTCAACAACATTAAATTCTCTAGTACCAAGTTCTATCTCCATCTCATCTAAGCTCATATAATAAAGATTTGCTAAAAGCCCCGAGACATTCCCATCATGAAAATTTTTAATCCATTTATCTAAAAAAGAATAATCATCTTTTATATAACAATAATACATAATTGATAGCAAATCATGATGTAAATCAATCATTTTATCATCTCCTCAAATAATATAAATAATAAAAAAAAGAACAGTACAAGGAGTGCAAAAAGCACGGTACCATCCTCTTTTTAACTCAATTAAATAACGGTATTAACCGGGATTTCTCCATCTATAGAGTAGATAAATAAGTATTTAATAGTGTTTTCACCAACCACACATTCTCTAAAATTAAAT